>CAYTJI010000218.1:0-4132 GCA_964438065.1 uncultured Desulfobacteraceae bacterium
ACCGCTGCTGCCATCTTTTCAGGTATAACCCCCGGATAAAAAAGATTCTTCTGGTGTGCTACAACATAGCCCTCGTCGGCTACCTCAAGAGGTTGGTCCAGGAGAAAGGCCTTGGCATCGGAACAACCGGCATCGAGGTCTGTCATTTTTTTGAACTCTGTTCCCGAATCCTGGGCGAACCGGTCCACTACGAAAACGAGGACTCCGAATACTACGACCTGGTGATCCAGGAAACTCTTGAAAGGGTTGTGAGCGGAGGATCCGGTGAGGATCTGCTTGATGCCATCCTCGTGGATGAAGGGCAGGACTTCGATGATGAAATGATAAAGATCATCCTGAACCTGCTCAGGCCGGGGGGTGACCTGGTCATAAGCCTCGACTCCTACCAGGATCTATACAGGAGGAAGATATCCTGGAAATCCATCGGAATAAACGCCCCGGGCCGGATCCGGTACCTGAAAAAAGTGTATCGGAACACGGCCGAGATCTTCGATTTTACACAACGGTTTCTGGGGAAGGCTCCAAGGCTGGACAGGCAGCTTGCCTTCCTTCCCTTTGATTTTGCCTTTCATGGAGATTTTCCCGAACTTCGCCGCTTTGCATCCCTGGAGGAAATTGAGCGTTTCCTTGTTGACGATTTGAAAAGATGTATTTCCGAGGAGGGTTACAGGAGATCCGAAACAGCCGTTATTTATGACGATAAGGTCTATGGTCCCAGCCGGTTTGCATATGACAACCGGGCGCTCCCCATGCGGATTCTCAAAAGATTGGAGACATCGGGAATCCCGGCCGCATGGGTATCGCAGGACGTGAGATCCAAGCAGATGTATGACATCACGACAGACCGGGTGGCCCTGATCAGCATCCACAGCTCCAAGGGCCTGGATTTCGACCTGGTTTACCTCATCGCCATTGATCACATTCACCCGACAAAGGCCACAAGAGAGGCACTCATATCGCTGGTCTACGTGGCCATGACCCGGGCCAGGTACAGGCTGGTCATCCCCTATGTAGAGGAAACGGAACTGATATCCCACATGAAACAGTGCCTTTAAGGAAAAAAGGGGCGTCCTTCAATAACTGAATAACCTTGACACGATGAAATGGATTGCGGAACGCCGGTAAAAGAGAAACAACTGCACGGCAGGAACGCAGGCTGAAAAAGATTCATCCATTAAAAAGCGCGCCCGGACAATGCCGGCGCTGGAGATCGGGAACCCTCAAAAACCCGCCGCAAATCGAGGCAACAGTGATATGGCGTAAAGCGGCAGGTTCACTATTTTTCCATCCGCTTTGAGGTTAAGCAGGCTTGTCCGCATGAGCCGGGGTGGTTGGAACTGTACGTCATATGACCGGAGGCTTTTGCTTTTCGGGTTAATACCGGCTTTGACCTCCAGCGGCAAAACCCGGTCTCCGAATTCACAGAGAAAGTCGAGTTCGGCCTTCCCGCCCTTACTCCGCCAGTAGTAGAGCTTCCTGTGAAGGTGGGAAACCAGTTGCTGGGCAACATAATTCTCCACAAAAGCACCCTCATACTCGTTGAAGAGGCGCTCTCCCTGTGCCACGAGATTGACCGGCACCCTGGCCATGGCGCCCAGTAACCCCACATCAAGCCCATATACCTTGAAAGAGTTGTTGTCCGCATAATGCGTGAGGGGAATCCTGGGTGTTTCAACCATATGTGCCCGATGGATCAATCCGGTATCCTCCAGCCAGGTCAAGGCATGCTCATATGACCGGGCGCGGGCCCCCTTCCTGACAGCGGAAAAAACAAATTTCTTGTTTTCCCTTGCCAGATGCCCGGGGATGGAATCCCAAAGTTGCGTCAGCTTGGGGATATCACTCGGAAGGGCATGCCTGGCAAAATCCAGAATATAGGACCTGATGATCTCTTCCTGGATCCTCCGGGTCTCCGGCGCGTTCGCTGTTTCGGCAAAATATCTGACGCATTCAGGCATGCCGCCGACAAAATAATAACGGAGGAGGAGATCGATAAGATGCGAGTGAAAGGCTTCGGGTAACGGTTCGGGCCTGTCGATACTTTCAAGCAGTTTTCTATATCTGGATTCCCCCATTGCATCCAGGAATTCAAAAAATGTCATTGGATAAAGATGAAGAAAATTGACCTTTCCCACGGGGAAAGATCCGGGACGAGACAATTTTACGCCGAGAAGAGAGCCCGCTGCCGCCACGTGAACATCATTTTTCTTTTCAGCAAAATATTTAAGAGAATTCAGGGCCTGGTTTGAAACCTGGATCTCGTCGAAAATAACCAGATCAACCCCTGAACGGATTTCCAGGTTCATGTAAAGAGAGAGTTCGGAAAGTATTCGCTCCGGATCGAGATCGCGCCTGAAAAATTCTCCCAGACCCGGATTTTCCTCAAAATTGCAATAAAGGACGTTTTCGTATTCGTGGCGACCGAATTCCTTCAGGATGAAGGTTTTCCCTGTTTGTCTGGCGCCTTGAAGAAGGAGAGGCTTCCTCCTGGAAGACAACTTCCATGCCAATAGCTCTTTGTAGATATCCCTTTTCATAATCATGAATATATCCAGGAACATGAAGTGCTGTCAATGGTTATCAGCATGATTATGTTGTTTCATGCACATTTTTCGGACGAAAAACGTGCAATAAAACACATAGTTTCTCCTTTTGTCTTAAAAGGGGGGGGGGGCGTCCTTCAATAACCAAATAACTTGACACGATGAAGTTCGACCGATCCTTTCCGATGATGCTTCCACTGGAGTAATGATCCAGAGGAGGCTATTTGACTGAACCATAGATGCGGTTGAGAACCTATGGCTTGACATTTCGTGCATGAACAGGGGATAATATCCCCCATAAACCCACGGAATGTCAACCAGGATAAATTCGCATAGGGTCCATTGTTGTTTCACAGGAATGAATGACCGTCCGGTGGCTCATGGACTTTTTTCAGATTCATAAAGCAAAGGGCCCAAAGCGTCTGGTTGACGTTTTGTCATAAAAAAGGGGAAAATATCCCCTATAACTTCACGGAGTATCAAGTGAAGACCGCTGATTTTTTTGCCACCCATCCTGTTTTCTCGCTCGACGAAGCGACCGCGGCCCTTGCACCGAGGGGGGGACGTTCGGGTACGGTGGAGCGGCTGAAGTACCATCTGAGATCCGGCACATTAAAGCTTGCCGCGCGGGGTGTGTACGCAGTCGTCCCGCGGGGGGTGCCGGCCGACCGGTTTCAGCCCGACCCGGTCCTGGTGGCGTCAGCGCTTCGGCCTGACGGCGTCTTTTCACATCACAGCGCCCTCGAGCTTCTGGGGGCGGCGCATTCGGTGTGGCATCAGTGCACCCTCTATGTCGAACAGCGCCGCCGGCCTTTGCGCCTCAATGGCACGACTATCCGTTTTCTTGAACACCCCGGCCCTATGCGGTCAGCCGCCAGTGAGCAACTCGGTACGCTGCGTGTTGAGCGGCAGGGCCGCTTGTTGCGCACGACCGGACCCGAACGAACTCTGGTCGAGGGTTTTCGCCGGCCGGCCCTGGCCGGGGGGCTGGAGGAGCTGGTACGTTCGGCAAGCGCTTTTTCAACCCTCGACCTCGACCTGCTCGAAAAAGTCCTGCATGGATACGCCATCGCCAACCTATGGGCGGCGGTCGGTTGGTTCCTGGAGCGATTTCAGCAGGCCTTCTATGTACCGGAAAGAATGCTGGAACGTCTGGCGCAGCATCGTCCCCGTTCGCCCCATTACCTGGAACGGGATCGTCGCGGTGGAGCCCTGGCAGCGCGTTGGAACCTGATCCTCCCTGAAGCGCTTGCAAAACTGGGGGAGCCGGATGAACGTTAGCCTGCAATACCTGCAGCGTTGTTCCGCTCAGACGGGCTATCCGGTCCCGCCGTTGGAAAAGGTCGTCCGGCTGGGGGAGATGGCCGGAGACGTCGCACGCCATCCTTTTCTGGGCAGTGTCCTGGCCCTCAAAGGGGGCACGGCGCTCAACCTCTGCTTCGGTCCGCCGAAAAGGTTGTCCGTCGATCTGGACTATAACTACATCGGACACGCCGATCGCGAAAAGATGCTGGAGGACCGCCCACGGGTGGAGCAAGCTGTCACCGAACTCGCAAGGCGCAAAGGGTACCGCGTTCAACAGTCAGGGG
>CAYTJI010000219.1:0-4121 GCA_964438065.1 uncultured Desulfobacteraceae bacterium
CATTTTTTGAAAACAGTTTATGCAGGTTTCAGGTGAAAAAATGAATTTGCGGTTTCTGCCCTGTCCATAAAACGAAAAAATAATTTTTCAAACTCTTTCAGGACCCTAGTTCAAGTTTCAAAAAATCTTATATGTTGTGACACTTTTTTATTGACATACCATATATTGTGTCTAAAATAACAAACTCACCTTAGGGGGTTCACGTTCTCATGGCCTGGGCAGGCGCCTGAATGAGAACGGGGAATGGTCGTCGAACCCGGTACAAGATCGTCGCAATCCGCATACCTTGAAGACCCGGAGGGTCATGACGAAAAAGCTCTTTTTCGTTCAGACGTGATGCCAAGGAATCGTTTTGTCCGGCTGGTCTTAAAATCCACAAAATAACCCTGTTATCCTGAAACCACATCATCCAACGCCGGTTGCGGTGGCAGGGGTGACTTTTCTCCGTGCGATACAAATCTGCGTGGCACGATCTTTCGACGGATTTATACTGAAACTGCCGGGGTGGACGGCATAGAAAAAATGACACTAAGAGGAGGGATCCATGGGCCAGAACGAAAAAATATTACTCACGGACGAAGGCGTTTTTGATCTGACCGGGTTTAAATGGGATGACCACAGATTTTCAGACCTTCTGGTCAGAGAAAACCCTATTAATACCGACCAGGCCATGGACATCAGCCGATTCCTTCGTGAGGAAATCGGAAAGATGGAAACCCAGACGGTTACCATGCCGATAATTGAAAAAATTGTTGAAGCAAAACTGATGGAATACGGGCTTACAAAACCTTCACCCGTTCGACTGGACAAATCTTTTTTTACTGCACCGAGTCTGTCCCTTTCTGAAAATGCCAGGAAGGTGCTTGAAAGACGATACCTGAAAACAGACGCTGAAGGCAAGGTCATTGAAACGCCTGAACAGATGTTCAGAAGGGTGGCACATCATATTGCGGCCCCGGAGGCAAAATACGGAGGCACCGAACAGGCAGAAAAGATGGAAAAAATCTTTTACAAAATGATGACGGAATCTAAATTCCTGCCCAACTCCCCCACCCTGATGAATGCCGGACGAAGGCTGGGACAGCTGGCGGCCTGTTTTGTTCTGCCCGTGGAAGACAGTATGGACGGGATTTTCAGCTCTCTGAAACATGCGGCGCTGATTCACAAATCCGGGGGCGGTACGGGTTTCTCTTTTTCCCGGTTACGGCCCAAGAACAGCCGCGTCGGGACAACCGGGGGTATTGCTTCCGGTCCGGTCTCTTTCATGAAGATCTTCAATACTGCTACGGAGCAGGTCAAACAGGGCGGTACCCGGCGCGGCGCCAACATGGCCATCCTCCGCGTGGACCATCCGGATATCCAGGAGTTCATCTACAGTAAAAAGCACGACAGCGCGTTGAACAATTTCAACATATCTGTGGCGGTGACCGACTCTTTTATGAAAGCCGTACAAAATAATGACACGTACGACCTCATCGACCCCAGGGACAACAGCAAGGCCGGGGAAATGGACGCCGGCAGGGTCTATCAGGATCTGGTAAAACAGGCCTGGGAAAACGGTGATCCGGGCATTATCTTTCTGGACCGGATCAACAGGGACAATCCGACTCCTGAACTCGGAGAAATAGAGAGTACGAACCCGTGCGGTGAACAGCCGCTGCTTCCCCTTGAGGCCTGCAATCTCGGCTCCATCAACCTGGCCAAATTCGTGGTGCCGGAACAGGGTGACAATCCGGGTGCTGGATGCGGTTCCGTGATTGATTTCAAAGCGCTGAAGGAAACCGTATGGAATTCCGTCCGCTTTCTGGACAACACGATCACGGTCTCCAAATACCCGCTGCCTGAAATCGACAGGATGGTGAGGGGCAACCGGAAAATCGGGCTGGGAGTCATGGGCTTTGCAGACATGCTGTTTCAGCTCAAAATCCCCTATAACTCGGAAAAGGCCCTTGCGCTGGCCGAAAAAGTAATGGGGTTCATCCAGGAAGAATCTCATCGGGCTTCCAGACATCTTGCCGAAGAAAGAGGGGTATTCGGCAACTTTGACAAGAGCGTCTTCAAAGACAGGGAAGGTTGCGCCTACAGAAACGCGACAACAACCACGATTGCTCCCACAGGCACCTTGAGTATTATCGCCGGATGTTCCAGCGGGATAGAGCCCTTATTCGCACTCAGTTTTGTCCGGCATGTCATGGATAACGACGAACTGCCCGAGGTCAATCCCTATTTTGAACGGATTGCCAAAGAAAAAGGGTTTTACAGCCGTGAATTGATGGACAAAATTGCCCGGAGAGGCAGCATCAAAGACATGGAGGAGATCCCGGAGGATATTCGCGAGGTATTTGTGACATCTCACGACATATCGCCGGAGTGGCATATCCGGATGCAGGCGGCCTTTCAGAAATATACGGACAACGCGGTGTCAAAGACCGTCAACCTGCCTCATGACAGCACCGTGGAAGATGTCCGGAAAGTATACGACCTGGCATATGAACTGGGATGCAAGGGCGTGACCATATACCGGGATGGAAGCAAGGAAAATCAGGTCCTTTCTTTTTCCGACAAGGCTTCGGAAGGGTTTATGACGGTGGTCAAGGAAAGGCCGGAAACCCTGGAGGGCTTTACTTCCAAAATGGTCACCGGTCTGGGGACGCTGTATGTGACGGTCACGGAATATGAAGGACGTCCGTTTGAAGTTTTTGCGACCATCGGCAAATCCGGAGGTTCAACCACCGCCAAGACCGAGGCCATCGGAAGGCTTGTTTCTCTGGCCCTGAGGTCCGGGGTAGGCGTGGAAAAGATTATTGATCAGCTCAAGGGTATCGGGGGAGAGCACCCCGTGTTTCAGCAAGGCGGGCTGGTATTGTCCATACCGGATGCCATCAGCCGGGTCCTTGAAAGAAGATATATGCAGAATATCAAAAACAGCAACAAGCGAAAGAACAGTCTCCTGGGAGAGACCTGCCCGGAATGCGGGGAGACGATCAGCTTTGAAGAAGGGTGCATGACCTGTCACTTCTGCGGGTTTACCAAGTGCGGCTAGGAGGCTGTCCGAGAATGCTCATTTCTTCAACCTCTGCGTTAAAAAATTATCATTGAAATATCAACCAGATACCTGCCCGTCCTGTTAAATTCACCCTAGTGACAGCCCCGGGCAGGGGCTGTCACTTGATGTATCCCTGACGCTGCAGCTCCAGCAGCACTTCCTGTGCCGCCTCATCCGGGGTGATATCCGTTGTGTCAACCCGAACCTCCGGATTTTCCGGTACCTCGTACGGATCGTCGATTCCCGTAAGGCCCTTGATAATGCCTGCCCGAGCCTTGGCATAGATCCCCTTTCGATCCCGTTTTTCGCAAACCTCAAGGGGTGTTGCCACGTGGACCTCGATAAAACCGCCGTACTGCTCGATCATCTCCCGTATCTGCCGGCGGGATACACGGTAAGGCGCAATGGGCGCGCACACGGCAATCCCTCTGTTCTTGGTAATCTCACTGGCCACAAAACCGATACGGCGTACATTGATATCCCGATGCTCCTTGGAAAATCCCAGTTCGCTGGACAGGTGTCTCCGAACAATATCTCCATCCAGCAAGGTCACGGGACGGTCTCCCATTTCCAGAAATCGGGCGACCAGGACCTGTGCAATAGTCGACTTTCCTGAACCGGACAGGCCCGTGTGAAAAACGGTAAACCCCTGTCTGTGCCTTGGGGGATAGGCATTTCGAAGTTCTTCAATAACTTCTTTAAAAGTGAACCAGGTCGGAATCTCCACCCCGGCCCTCAGCATGGTCCGCAGTTCCGTACCGGAGATGGTTTTTATCGGCTCGTCTTCCGAGATTTCACTTCGCGGGACATATGCCCCTTTTTCAGGCAGATAGACCATTTCCTCGAAGGGGATGATCCGGATGCCGATTTCGTCCTGATATTGATCCAGGAGTTCCTGGGCCGCATAGGGTTTATAAAACAGCTGTCCCTTGGTGTCCGGGCCGGGCCCTGCGTGATCCCGACCAACAATGAAATGGGTGCACCCGTAGTTTTTCCGGATCAGGGCATGCCACAGGGCCTCACGCGGTCCTGCCATGCGCATGGCCAGCGGCAGCAGGGACAGGAGCATCATGTT
>CAYTJI010000220.1:0-4087 GCA_964438065.1 uncultured Desulfobacteraceae bacterium
TCCTTGCCAACGCCGTCCCGCCTCCAGGCGGGATAAAATCGGCGCTCCCGCAGGGGAGACTGTTTTCAAAAACCGCTGCCTGTATGACCGTACTCGGATTGATGCGTGGCATGCAATCCCGGCATTCCCATAACTCGCTGATATTAAAAACATAACTTTCTTTTTTGAAAACAGTTTATGCAGGTTTTAGGTGTCAAATTAATGAACCGACGATCAAACATCTGCCGTGGAACCTTTTTCACGAAAAAGCAGAACGTGTCCTTGGCCCCTTTATATTATTGATATAATTTATTTTTTCTAAATTCGACTTCTGTTGTAAGAGACTCTTTTCTTTTCTGCCCCCGTTAAGCTTCAAGAAACATGCCAAAAGCGCAGGTCCACCAGAAAGCGAAAAAAAAGCCGCAACCAAGGTTGCGGCTTGAAAAACCGGACAAACAGCCCGGCTTGTGACGGCCATTTATGGATGGACACAAACTAATCAAGTTCACACTTAAGTTCCCTCCCCATTAACGCTTTCACGGCTTCTTTCGGATCTTTTCCATTGTAGAGGATCTGATAGACCTGTGTCGTAATCGGCATATCCACCCCTTTCTTATTTGCCAGATCGTATGCGGACCGCGCTGTTTTTATCCCCTCAGCTACCATGTTCATACTTTCAGTAATCTCTGCCAGGCTCATGCCCTTTCCGATCTTGAAACCAACCGTCCTGTTTCTGCTCAGATCACCCGTGCATGTCAAGACGAGGTCCCCCATTCCGGCCAAACCGGCAAATGTGTCGCGGCTGGCCCCCATGGCAACTCCCAGACGGGTGATTTCAGCTAACCCCCGGGTAATTAGCGCCGCTCTCGCATTCAGTCCGAATTCAAGGCCATCGGCAGCACCGGCGGCAATGGCAATGACGTTTTTCAGCGCCCCTCCCAATTGAACGCCAATGACATCCTGACTGGCATAAACCCGGAAAAACTCTGTGCTGAAAAGTCGCTGCAGTTCCTGTGCGTGCGCCACGTCCGCGGACGCTATAGTCACAGCCGTGGGGAGCTTTCTGCTGACCTCTTTCGCAAAACTGGGTCCATCCAGACTTGCAAAATCAGCCATAAATGTATCCGGCAGAACGCTTTGTGCCACTTGCGACATGATCAGCAGGGATTCATTTTCAATTCCTTTCGTGGCACTGATCAGGGACATTCCTTCAACAAGATGTGGTCTGAGACCGGTCAGGACTTCCCTGAAAACGTGTGATGGAACGACCATGAGGACCAGTTCTCTTTCTTTCAGAGCCTCTTCATAAGAGCGTACCGGCTGCAGTCTCCGGTCCAGCGCAACACCCGGCAGAAAGACTCTGTTTGTACGCTCATTCGCGATCTGCTGGAAATCCTCCTCCTCCCGCACCCAAAGCCGCACATCAACGCCTTTTCCTGCGAGAAGATTTGCAAGTGCCGTTCCCCAGCTGCCCGCACCGATCACGGCCACTCTGGATATTGCTTCTTTCTTCACGTGTCACCTCTGCCGTTAATCTTCCATCACTTTGGCAACCCCGATTACCTTTTCGCCTTCACCGAGGTCAATGAGTTTAACACCCTGGGTATTGCGTCCGATCACGGAAATGTCCGCGACCCGCAAGCGTATGATTTTTCCATGGTCTGTAATAATCATCAACTGATCCGCATCCGAAACCTGGCATGAATACACTACATAGCCGTTTCTTTCCGTGGTTTTTATGGTCAGAATGCCCTTGCCGCCCCTTGACTGACAACGGTATTCGTCCGACTTGGTCCTTTTCCCGTATCCTTTTTCGGTAACCGTCAAAATCGTGGCACCCCCCTCGGGATCAAGTATCTCCATGCCGACAACCCTGTTCTCCGGATCCATGCGGATACCGATATTCCCGGTTGCGAGTCTTCCCATACTTCTGATCTCCGACTCTCTGAACCGTATGGATTTTCCCTCCCGTGTAGACAGAAAAACGTCCTGGTTACCATTTGATATATGAGCGGCGATCAGTTCATCCCCTTCCCTGATGTTCAGGGCGATAATACCGGAGGATCTGGGATTGCTGAATGATTTCAACGGGGTTTTTTTAACCACGCCGTTCTTTGTACACATGATGACGTATTTACCTTCCTCAAACTCCCTCAGAGCCAGTGTTGTTGAAACATGTTCTCCTTTTTTCAAATCCAGGAGGTTCACTATGGCCTTCCCGCGCGACATTCGACCCGCCTCTGGAATTTCATGGACTTTTTTCCAGTAAACCCGGCCTTTATTGGTAAAAAAAAGAAAATAGTCATGGGACGACGCAACAAATAAATGTTCTATGAAATCCTCATCTTTGGGTTTGGCCCCGGTCAACCCCTTTCCACCCCGACGTTGGGCCCTGTAAAGGGTTACCGGATTGCGCTTGATGTAACCCTGATGACTGATGGTAACAACCATTTCTTCTTCGGCGATCAGATCCTCCATGTCAATTTCTTCAACATCATCAATGAGTTCTGTCCGACGCTCATCTCCGTATTGTTCCTGAATCTGTTTGACTTCATCTTTTATGATCTGCAACACCAAGGCGGGATTCTCAAGAATCTCCTTGAATCTCGTAATATTTTTGATCAGATCCTGATATTCAGCGTTTATCTTTTCTCTCTCCAGACCTGTCAACCGCTGTAATCTCATGTCGAGTATGGCCTGGGCCTGTACAGCCGTAAGATCGAATTCGGAAATGAGGCCGATTTTTGCCTCCTGTGGGTCCGGAGAAGACCGGATCAGATCGATAACATCGTCCAGAAAATCAAGAGCCTTCTTCAGTCCTTCCAGAATATGCGCCCTTTCTTCGGCTTTTCCGAGCTCGTTCACTGTCCTGCGGACAACTACTTCACGCCGGTAGGAAATAAATTGCTCCAGTATTTCCTTGAGAGTCAATACCTGTGGTCGCCCATGCACAATGGCCAGGAGAATGATCCCGAAAGATGTCTCCATTTGTGTGAATTTATACAGGTTGTTAAGGACAACCATGGCGATGGCGTCCCGTTTGATCTCAATGACAATCCTCATTCCGTCTCTGTCCGATTCATCCCTGATATCGGATATACCGTCAATCTTTTTAGCACGCACAAGCCCAGCTATCTTTTCCAACAGCTTTGCCTTATTCACCTGAAACGGTATCTCTGAAACGATAATTCGTTCCCTGTTATTTCCCAGTCTCTCAACAAATGCCCGCGCCCGCATCTTAATGATACCCCTGCCCGTGTGGTAGGCATCCAAAATCCCCTTTTTGCCAAGAATGAAACCTGCTGTTGGAAAATCAGGACCGGGAATATCGGCCATCAGTCCATTTGTATCGATTTCCGGATGGTCAATAAGATGCACAATTGCCTGACAGACTTCCGAAAGGTTATGGGGAGGGATATTGGTTGCCATACCCACAGCAATTCCCGAAGATCCATTCACCAGCAAATTCGGAATGCGTGTCGGCATTACCACCGGTTCAGAAAGGGAGCCATCGTAATTCGGTATAAAATCAACTGTTTGCTTTTCTATGTCGGACAGAAACTCCTGGGCAAGCCGCGTCATTCGAACTTCCGTATATCGCATTGCCGCCGGCGGATCTCCGTCCACGGATCCAAAGTTCCCCTGGCCGTCAATCAGGGGATACCTCAAAGAAAAGTCCTGAGCCATCCGCACGATGGTATCGTAGACGGCTGTATCTCCATGCGGATGGTATTTACCAATAACGTCACCGACCACTCTTGCCGATTTTTTGTAGGGTCTGTTAAAATAATTCCTCAGTTCATGCATCGCATAAAGCACACGCCGATGAACCGGTTTGAGACCATCCCGAATATCCGGAAGCGCTCTTCCGACAATGACACTCATCGAATATTCGAGATACGATTTTTTCATCTCTTCTTCGATATTGACTGAAGCGATGTTCAGATCAAGAACCATCATTCCTCTCCACAGTGCAAGCCTTTTTCCGCTGTGTGCCGATAAGGCCCCTCTTTTCCACAACCACAATCACGTGCATCAATAAGTCAAGAAAACATGATACCTAAATCCTGCAAGCGTCGAGTTTGCCGAAGACCTGCCTGCAGCAGGC
>CAYTJI010000221.1:0-4049 GCA_964438065.1 uncultured Desulfobacteraceae bacterium
TTACACCACCCTGCCCAGGTGCGTCAATGTTCACCCGGCGGATCTTTCCATTGTTTTGCCGGACGGCAGCAGAAAATACGTGGGAGACAATGCTGTTCATGACGCAATCCTTGCGGGTGAAAAACACCTCCGGGCCTCCACCCTGTGGACGGACGAAGGGATCGACACCGGCCCCCTGCTGATGGTCTCCGACCCGCTTCCGGTTGAACTCCCGGAACCTCTGGAATCGCTTACCCCGGACCCGGCGAGACTGAACGCTATCATTGATGAACATCAGGAACGTCTCAAGGCCGTCGGAGACTGGAAGATATTTCCCCTGACCATTGAAATGATCGCCAGGGGCCGTTTTTCTCTGGATGAAAAGAATCGCGTATATGTGGATGGGCGACAGGTCCGGGAAGGTTACCGGGCCTGACAGAACCCGCCGCCGGGATGCCGCCAAGGCGGTTTTTCGCCCTGTGCGGCCAGGGACAGACCGTTTCAACAATGAGTGGCTGATGCTCCGGGTGACATCTCACAAGGTCTGAGCGGGATTTATGGAGATGTCACGGTTTGAGTGGGATCCTGAATGGACAATGACACGGAAAAACGGAAAAAAGCGGCCCTGGTAGCCGGCCTGAAAAAAATGGGTTCGATGCTCGTGGCATTTTCCGGCGGAGTGGACAGTGCATTTCTTCTGGCCGTGGCACACGAAACCCTGCGGGACAATGTCATCGCCGTGACAGCGGATTCCATCCTCCATCCGGCCGGAGAACTGCTTCAGGCACGGGAATTTACACAGGCGCGGAAAATCCGTCACATCATTTTTCAAACCCGGGAAATGGAACTCGCCGCATTTGTACGGAACGGTCCGGACCGCTGTTACTACTGCAAAAAGATGATGTCTGAGACCCTCACACGGATTGCCCGGGATCAGGGGATCACCCATGTGGCCCACGGGGCGAACCTGGATGACCTCGGGGATTTTCGCCCGGGGCTCAGGGCCGCTGAAGAGTCGGGGCTGACCGCGCCCCTGATCCATGCAGGGCTCAACAAGGCTGAAATCCGCTCCCTTTCAAGGCAAATGGGCCTTTCCACCTGGAACCGCCCGTCAATGGCCTGCCTTGCGAGCCGGATTCCCTACGGCACGCCCATCAGCAGGGAAAACCTGAAGATGGTTGAAGACGCGGAACAATTCTTGTTTGATAAAGGTTTTGATCAGGTCCGGGTCAGGCACCATGGAAGTCTGGCCAGGATAGAAACGAACAGAGAGCAAATCGATGCCCTGTTGTCCGGGAATGTCAGAAAAGCGGTCGTAAAAAAATTCAGGGAAATCGGTTTCAATCATATCTCCCTGGATATGGAAGGCTACAAGCCGGGGAAAATGAACCGGGATCTGGAATGAACCATCTTACATCCGACGCTTATTGCATTTTTTACCGGAGCCGTGACCAATGGATTGCAGGATCATTCTGAAAGACGCCCAAAAGGGATACACCCGGGATCAGGACAAGCTCCTTGACCCGCAGGAGACCGTCCGCCGTTTCAAAGAAAGGTTGAAGACTCTCAAGCTGGATATCCTCGAATCCACGGTGCGGATCGACAACGGTCGATTGGGGATACCCGTGTATTTCAGTGTATGCGGCCGGGACGCACAGCAGACAATCGGAACGGCGAAACAGATGGGAAAGGGGGGAACCCCTCAGCAGGCGGAAGCCAGCGCAGTGATGGAACTTGCCGAAAGGTTCAGTTTGTTCAGCTTCTGCAAAGACGAGTCGAATTTTTTTACGGATACGTATCAGAATGTAAAGGATCGCGCCCTTTCATTTGAAGCGATTGCGAAATCCGTCCATGACCGTTCCCCGGATCTGGACAAGGCAAAGGCGATCTTCTCAAATCTGCCACTCAGGTGGACCTCCGCGTTCAACCTGACCAGGGATCAGGAAGTGCTGATTCCTTTTGACTGGTTTTTTGCGATAAACGCGTTCAACGGACCATGCGCCGGAAACGGCGTTGAGGAGGCCATTCTCCAGGGTATCTGTGAAGTCGTGGAAAGGCATGTCTCCTCGATTGTCTGCCGGGAAAAATTGCAGACACCCGCCATTGACCCCGACTCCGTAACAGATCCACTGGTCGAAGAGTTGATCCGAAAATACAGAAACGCGGGGATAGAGTTATTCATTTCCGATTTTTCCCTGAATACGGGCATTCCTTCTGTGGGTGTCCTGGCCTGGGATCCTTCCACATTTCCTGAAACAAGCGAAATTGTGTGGACTGCAGGCACGACTCCGAACCCCCAAAAGGCCCTGTCCCGGGCACTGACCGAAGTCGCGCAGCTTGCCGGTGATTTCAACACGAACGCCCATTATGTGGCCAGCGGTCTTCCCAAGCTCCAGAGTCTCGAAGAAGCGGGATATGTTGTTCATCCCGAAAGCCGCGTCCGGATCAGTGACCTGCCGGATCTGTCCAATGAAAACATCCGGATCGAAGTGGAAAACTGCATCCAAGCCCTGTCCGCAGCAGGAATGGAGGTCATTGTAATCAATGTCACCCATGGGGAGCTGGCCGTACCCGCGTTTTACACGATTATTCCCGGCGCCCACTTCAGGGAAAGGGCGGCCGGGACAAGTGTCGGCATGTTCTGCGCAAAGCTGGTGGCCGAAAGCGGGAACCAGGGTTGGGCCTTTGGGGAGCTGGCGGCTATGGACAGACAACTGCCCGGGAAATACTACATCAAATTTTTCCAGGGGGTCTGCCACCTTTCCCTCGATGAACCCTCCACTGCGCTCCCACTTTTCGAAGAAGCACTGAATCTCGGTCCCCATGAACAGGATATTCCCAGCATTTATTCCTACATGGGAATGTGCTTCAAAGCGTTGGAACAGTATGCCAGGGCCATTGAAATCCTGGAAAAAGGACGGCGCCACGACAATGACAGGACAGATATCCACAATCTCATGGGGTTCTGCTATTTCAAACTCAGGGAACACGAGAAGGCCATTGCATGTTTCAGGGAAGTCCTGAGGTTGGACCCCGGTTCAGCCATTGATTACGCGAATATCGCCTCAAACTACCGGGACATGGGAAACAAGAAAAAGGCCGTCGCCTACTATCGTCTGGCCCTCGAACTGGATCCGGCCCTGGATTTTGCAAAGGACAATCTCAGACGGCTCGCGGGTTGAAGAAAACCTCGGCAGAAGGGCTTTCAGTTCCGAAACCTGGAGGTCGGGCCGAACCATGGGACATTCTTTTCAGTAAATACATCACTGGAAATGCATCCGTAAAAGGCAAATCCGTGGATTTATGAAATCCTGCGTTGGCGGATTTTCTGTGATTTTGTTCACGCAGATCGGTTGAAGACATGAGACAACTCGCCTTGACCTCTGCGAATTTATTTTTGCGTGACCCCCGGAAAAAATCATGATCGTGCAGATCTACGAGATCCAGGATCCACATGAGGCGGAGATATGCATTGAGGCGGGTGTGGATCATATCGGCAGCGTTCTCATTTCCAGGGAGACATGGCGAGACCCTGTGTTGAGAGAGGTTTTCCGAATGACCGATGGAACCGCTGTCCGGAACTGCCTGATCCCGCTGTTTGATGATGCCGACACGCTGTACATGGCTCTGGATTATTACCGCCCCGATTTTGTCCACTTCTGTGACGCCCTTACGAACAGACGCGGAATCCGCTCCGACATGCATACCTTCATTGAAACTCAGGCGGAGGTCCGGGAAAAATTCCCGGGAGTCGGTATCATGCGGTCCATCCCCGTTCCGGAAAGCGTCCGGACAGCCCCCTTCCCCACCCTGGAGATCGCCCATGCTTTTGAACCGGTGACTGATATTTTCCTCACCGATACGTGGCTGGAACAGGCACCTGTCGAAGGATACATCGGCATCACCGGCAGAACGATCGACTGGGACATGGCGGCCCGGCTTGTTTCCCACAGCGCCATTCCGGTCATCCTGGCCGGAGGATTATCCCCCGACAATGTTTATCAGGCCCTGTTGAAAACAGGCCCTGCCGGTGCTGACAGCTGTACCCGGACCAACAGAACAGATGGAGA
>CAYTJI010000222.1:0-4046 GCA_964438065.1 uncultured Desulfobacteraceae bacterium
CCTCGTCCACCATGCACCCGGACGACGGGTCCACCAGCCGGCCCAGATAAAGGCGGTGGCTCTGAAGGCGCATGGCCGGGCGTGCGGGCTGAAAAATCTTTTCAGCGATACCGGCGGACAGCGGCCCGCTGATCCGGACGATGCCGATACCGGCCTGACCCGGAGGCGTGGCTATTGCTGCGATGGTATCGTCGTCCAGCAGTCGTCCCCCGGTGTCCCGGCTTTCCTGCGGATGGTCCATGGCCCCTCCGTTACGGTTCACAGGGCCGCCGGATCTGTTGGATTCAGACAGCTCCGTTACCCTTTGGGAATGATAATGACCTTTTTGAAAAGCCCCTCGCCCCGGCTTTTCGTGGTCAGGGATGTGTCCTCCTTAAGGGCCAGATGAACGATCCTCCGGTCATGAGGGTACAGCAGATTGGTGGCTACCGGCCTTTTGATCCGTTTCGCCTTGGCCCCCATTTCAAGGGCCATCTGGGTCAGGAACTCCTTCCTTCTCCGCCGGTAACTCTCTGAATCCACCACGACCTGAATCCGCTTTTCCAGGGTCTTGTTGACGATCTTGTTGACAATGAACTGCAGGGCGTCCAACGTCCGCCCCTTGCGTCCGATCAGAAGCCCGGACTTGTCTCCCTCTATGTCCAGAGAAATCACACCGTTCGTCTGAGTGGCGACAACGGAGGTCCCCTCCATCGGGATAAGGGCGAGGATATTTTCCAGGGCATCCCTGGCAACCGCCAGTCCGTTTTCCCCGATTTCGGCGGCGGGAAGTTCATCAGTCTGCTCGGCAGGCGGCACAGGCCCGGTGCCACCTTCGGGTGCGGTTTCAGGTTCGGAAACTCTTTCATGCGGCTCGTGCTCTTCCGGGGATTCGGATTCTTTTTCCGGGATAATCACCTTGATCCTGGCCTTTCTGCCGCCGACCAGACCGAATATGCCGGCCGAACCGGGTTCAAGGACTTCAATCTCCATATTATCTCTTGTCGTGTTCAGTTTACGACAGGCATTCGCAATAGCCTCTTCGGCGGTTTTTCCCTGAAACTCAAATGATTCCATTGTTGACCTCCAAAAATTATGCTGAAGTTTTCAGGATTCTGTATTGCTGACCGATGGATAGAATGTTGTTGACCAACCAGTAGAGGACCAGACCCGATGGAAAGTTGATAAACATGAAGGTAAAAATAACCGGCATCAGCATCATGATCTTGGCCTGGGCCGGGTCCCCCGGCGTAGGCGTCATTTTCTGTTGAACAAACATGGAAACACCCATCAGCAATGTAAGCACAGGTATGCCGTAGGGCGGAGACATGAACGGGATGGAAAACGGGAACGTGAAAAGCCGGTCCGGCGCGGACAAATCTTTGATCCAGAGCATGAAAGGCGCGTGCCGCAGTTCGATGGAATTCCCCAGAAGCCTGTACAGGGCGAAAAAGACCGGCAGTTGAATGAGCATGGGCAGACACCCGCTCATGGGATTCACTTTGTAAGTCTTGTAAAGCGCCATCATCTCCATGTTCATTTTCTGCTTGTCGTCCTTGTACTTCTCACGGATCTTGGCCATGATGGGCTGTATTTTCTGCATCTCCTTCATGGACTTGTAGCTCTTGTGGGTGAGGGGCCAGAAAAGAACCTTGATCAGAACTGTCAGGAGAATGATGGATACCCCGTAATTGTTTATGAATTTGTTGAAGAACAGCAGAACGTACAAGAGGGCCTTGGCAATAATGTCAAACCAGCCGAAATCAACCGCTTTGCTGAGATCCTTTCCCACTTTTTTCAGTATTCCAAGATCGCGTGGGCCGAGATACAGCGTGTACAGCGTGGATATCTGCTGAGAGGGATGCAGGGAAACCGGCGGTGTCGCAAAGGTACCTTCCAGCAGTCCTGAAGGCAGAAGATGACCCTTGAACGTGCCCGGGGTGGTGATTTCCGGGACAATGGCGCTTATGAAATAGTCGTCTTCGAACGCCAGCCAATTGATACGCCCTTTGAAGACCTTTTCATCCGAGGGTTTCTTGATTTTGATGGTTTCCAGCTTGCCGTTGATGAGAATCGCCAGGCCTGTAAACGAATAGTATCGCTGTTTTCCCTTGGGCCGAAGTGCATGGATCTGCGCGGTAAACGCCCCACGGACCGGTTTTCCGGACGCATTTATGACCGTCATGTTCATATCGATCTTGTACTGATTCGGATAAAAGCGGAATGTCCGGACAATCGAAAGCCCTTCCGGCGTGAGTGACCGGAAAACCAGATTTTCAGGCGCAGAACCGGGCTTCAGCCGTATCGTGTCTTTATCCACCCGGCAGATGGTTGTACCACCCGCCCCGAATGACCCGGCAAGAAAATCCATACGCATAAAATCGACCGGGTTGGGTCCGAGATGCACCAACTGGATGAGAGGGGAATCCTTCTTGATGGTCTGACGGTACTTCTTCAATTCGAAACTTTTTATGGTCGGTCCCGCGTTGCTGAACACCGCGCGATAAAGCGGTGTGGTCACCGTGACCGTTTTTTCATCCACCTTTACAGGTTGTTCCGGCACCTGTTTCGCGGTCCCGCGGGCCTCTGCCGGACCGGGGCCGACCGGCGTTCCCGTGTTTTCAGGAACTTTTTCCGGAGCGGTTTTCCCGCTGGTCGTCCTTTGCGGGAGGCGCTGATTCTGCTTTGGCGCAAAAAGAGCCATCCAGACCATAAGCACCAGGAACGATAAAAAAAAGGCCAACAGCGTTCTTTTTTCCATGCTATACTCGATTACAGCAGACCGTCAGCGGCTGAATGCGGTGGTGTCGCTTCCCGGAAACCCGGAGTAAGGATCCGGCCCGTCCCATGCGCTGCCAGAATGTTCCGTTCAGAGGGCGCCTCCGGTATCATCCGGAGTTTCGGCTTTGTCTCGGGAAACCACGGGAACACCATGCTCAACGGTTCAGGAACTCCGGCAGGAAATTCCCCGTTCGCCGAGGCTCCGTTCACGGGCAGTGATCATCCGATACCTACACAAGAGGGTCATACCCGCCGGGATGAAAAGGGTGGCACTTGGAAACCCTGAGGACGGCAAGAAAACCGCCCTTCACGATACCGTACTTGATGATGGCATCACGGGCATAGGTCGAACACGTGGGATGGAAACGACAGGAAGGGGGCAAAAAAGGAGAAATACATCGTTGGTATATACTTATCAGGGCGACAGGTATATATCTCAGTTTACAGACGAAATTCTTTATCAAAAGCACTCCCGACTTCATCTTCAATCTTCCGGAAATCCAGACAGCCGGCATCCTTCTTTGCAATAATGACGATATCGTATCCCTGGGGGATTCTTTTCTTGTTGAGCCTGAAAAATTCCCTGATCAGACGCTTGAGGCGATTTCTTCGGACTGCATTGCCTGTCTTTTTGCTTACCGTGACCCCCAGTCTGGTGACGCCTTGCCCGTTCTGCTTGATAATTAGGGTAAAATGTTTTGTATAAAGGCGCTTTCCCGAGCGATTTAAATTGACAAAATCCGCCCGTTTCAATATTTTTTCACTCTTTGGAAACGAAAATGATTCCATTAAACAAGGACAGCCGGTCGAATTATGAGAAATGCTTTACAGTCAACTGTTTCCGGCCTTTCGCCCTTCTTCGCTTTAAAACATTTATGCCGCCTTTTGTTCGCATTCTGGCCCTGAAACCATGCGTTCTGGCCCTTTTGATATTGCTGGGCTGAAAAGTCCTTTTCATAAATATCACCAAACATTCAACTTGAGTTAGTGTAGTGTCCATCCATAAATGGTCTTTTTGCCCGATCTCTGTGTTATGCGAAAAAAATAATTCTCGGAATATCAACCAGATGCCTGCGGTTATTTTTTTCGCATGCCTTGCTCTTGGCCAAAAATCCTCATTTGATGGGCACGAGCGTAATCTATAAATTAAACATGCCCGGAAATTTTTGTCAAGGGGCATTTTCACGAACCCGGTTTTGTCCGGACGGGTTCAGTCCCCTGACATGACGTGTCTTTTGTCTGTGATAAATTTCTAATGATTCCTAAATCCTGCAAGCGTCGAGTTT
>CAYTJI010000223.1:0-4041 GCA_964438065.1 uncultured Desulfobacteraceae bacterium
GGCGCTCCCGGAGGGTAAACTGTTTTCAAAAACCACAGCCTTTATGGCCGCATTCAAATCGATGCGTATCATGCAAGCACAACGTTCCGATAACTTGCTGATATTAAAAGCATAACTTCCTTTTAAAAAAGTTTATGCAGGTTTTAGGTTTCATTATTCCGGACTTTCCACCCTGCTCTTCAGTTCCTCTGTCAGGATCCATCCCAGAATCGCCAGACACTCCATATCCAGGTAGCGTTCCGCCCGGCGCTCGAAGAGCAGCAGGCATTGTGCCGGAAATTCACTGTCTGCGTCGTTGAAGAGAAGAAGCATAGGAATCCCCGGCAAGGCTTGCACAATGACCTGCAGGTCATAGTTGAAATCTCCGATATGGTTACGGCCACGGCAGTAACGGCAGCCCGCTTCCAGGGCCGTGAGCCGACCTGAAAAAGTTTTCGCGATTTCCATCTCATTGTGAACGTGGAATGTATTTGCCAGAGGTGCCGCGTCTCTGAAATCCTTATATGAAACCCATGTTCCGTCCCGGGGCGGTTTTGCCGGATAATGCAGCAGATACTGGCACAGGACCACCTTGACGGCGTGTGCCGGGGCCTTTCCGCGAGGATCAAGGATCCCGGTGGCGGAGACGCGATAGGGCCTTCCGAATAAAGGAACGATCAGTGCCCCACCGGTTTGTTCAACGCCTGCTTTTTCCGAGACGGCAGCAAGGTCCAGTTGGCGGATCCGATCCAGATAGTCATGAGATATTTTACTGAATATCGGGCTTTCGCTGTGCATGGGATCTTCCGCGGGGGATTTTGTGATTTAAATTTTCTCTCAAACGCCGTTCAGGAAAATTATCCCTTTCCCGAATGGCTTTGTCAAATTCAGAGCGGAGGGAAATCGAAAGCGGTAACTTCTTGAAAGAATGCCTGCGTTTCCATAAAATGCAGGGCAGGAAATTGAAAGGAAGATTGCCATGAGTTCCGTGCTTACAGGCCTTGATCGCATTTGCCGGGACCGCAGGATTGATCTGAAGGGCTCCCGGATCGGGTTGCTCTGCAATCAGGCTTCCGTGGACCGGGATCTGAATCCGGCCAGAGATGTCATTAATCGATGCTATCCCGGTCAATTGAAGGCCCTGTTCGGCCCACAGCATGGCTATGGCGGCGAGGATCAGGACAATATGGTGGAAACGGGTCACACACTAGACCGGGCCTTGAACATCCCCGTTTTCAGTCTTTATTCGGAAACCCGGGAACCTCTTCCACACATGCTTGAAGCGATCGACGTCCTTTTTATCGATCTCCAGGATGTGGGGACCCGGGTATATACTTTTGCATCAACCATGCTGAACTGTCTGAGAGCGGCAGCCGCCACCGGGAAAAGGGTCCTGGTTCTGGATCGGCCCAATCCTCTCGGTGGCGACATGGTTGAAGGCAACGTACTGAAATCCGGTTTTTATTCATTTGTCGGGCCACTTGAAATGCCCATGCGCCATGGCATGACAATGGGAGAGCTGGCCGGGATGTTCAACGACACATTTGGGTTGGGCTGTAACCTGGAAGTGGTTCCTCTGCGGGGCTGGCGTCGCAACATGCGCTGGGAGGACACCGGACTGAGGTGGATTATGCCGTCCGTCAATATGCCGTCTCCGCTGACCGCTGCAGTCTATCCCGGGCAGGTCATCTGGGAAGGGACAAACCTTTCCGAGGGTCGGGGGACCTGCCGTCCGTTTGAGATCTTCGGGGCGCCCTACCTGGATCCCGAGGCGGTGAAGAAACGGGTTGAACCGGAGGCCCTGACCGGCTGTTTTCTCCAGCAATATTCATTCCGGCCGACATTTCACAAATGGGAGGGGGCCCTGTGCCGGGGCTTTCTGATCCATGTGCTTGATCCGAACCGTTACCAGCCTTATTTTACTTCTCTCGCACTGCTTGAAGCGATCCTGAAGATACATGGCGGCGAATTTGAATGGAAGTCTCCTCCGTATGAATATGAGTTCGACAGACAGCCCTTTGACCTGATTACCGGGGACCCGGAGCTCAGGCAACGGCTGGAATCGGGTGAACCGGCATGCGTTATCAGGGACAGTTGGCAGACGGAGCTGGAATCCTTTGTTCAACGGAGGAAAGCATATCTTCTCTATTCGTGATGACGCCGTCTCCCCGGCATCCATCCTGAACCTTTATGAACCTTGTTTCCGCGTTAAAGGGGAGGAGGAATGGACCCGCACCCGGTGTATGGACACAACCGCGGGAATCGTTGTGAGACCTTTGAAAAGCGACCACTTTTGCACCAACTCTGCATCAGACACAAATTATAATATATATTCCGGACGGTTATAATTTTCACCTTTTCCCGCGCATAGTCCGGGATCTTCGACTTGATGTGGCACAAAACCGGTCATTTTTCAAAGGCCTCGTTGTGTGTATTTCCGATCATCGATAAACCGGTTTCCCCGTTTTCCGGACAGGACGAGTCATGAACAAGAAATGTGCCGGGTATATCCTTGTTTTTGTGGTGGCAGGCCTGTGCCTTGCGTTGTCGGGCAACGCTTATTACAGGGTCCGGTTTGTCTATGACGGGGACACGATTGAACTGGAGAACGGTGAAAAAGTCCGGTACCTGGGCATCGACGCGCCCGAGGTGGACCATGAAGGTACGGGAAGTCAGTTTATGGCGCATGCTGCCTGGAAATTCAACCGGACGCTTTTGAAAGGAGCGGAGGTCAGGCTGGAACGGGACAGGGAAAAGCGGGATCATTACGGCCGGCTTCTGGCATATGTGTTTCTGCGCAACGGAAAGATGGTCAACGTACTTATGGTCCGTAACGGTCTCGCCCATGTCATGTTTTATCCGAGCAATCTCAGATACAGGCGTATTCTGCTCGAGAGCCAGAGGGCGGCCATGAAGGAAAAGCGGGGTATCTGGAACAGGAATTTGAAGGAAAAGACGGGTATCATCTACCTGGGGAACAGAAAAACACTGCGGTTTCACCGGCCGGGTTGCCCGTTTTCAGCAAATATTTCGGGAAAGCACCGGGTGCTCTTTGAAACACGCTTTGCAGCGTACTGGGAGGGATACAGCCCCTGCAGAAAATGCAGGCCCGAAAAAGAACGGTGAGGTGTTTTCAGGCGGCAGGATCAAATGGCCTTCAGTTTTTTCCGGGCAATTCTGGATTCGTCTGAATCCGGGTATTTTTTAATGAGTTTTTTCAGAATGATCCTGGCTGCAACAGGGTCTTTTTCTTCCAGGAAAGCCAGGGCCTGTTTGAGCATGGCATTGGGGACCTTGTTGGCTGTCGGGTATTTCCGGATCACTTCCTGGTAGGCGCGGATGGCCTCCTTATACTTTTTGAGGGCCATGTAGGATTCCCCGATCCAGAACTGGGCGTTATCGGCCAGAGTGGATGCAGGGTAGGTCCGGATAAATTTTTTAAACCCTTCAATGGCGGTGTCGTATTGCTGTTCGCGGTATGCGGCAAGTATTTGTTCGTACAGTTTTTTTTCAGAAAGGGCGGTTTGTTCTTTCGGGCTGGCGCCTGTCGGGGGGTATGACTCTGTTCTTGTGTCCGCGTTTTCAGAGGCATTCCCCTTAATGTCCGGGGAGGACTTGAGATTCAGCTGCTGATAAAGACGAGCCACCTTTTCCCGCAGATCTGCCAGGCCTGTTTTGAGGGTGTCCTGGTCCAGGGTGTCTCTTTCAACGGCGTGTTGTACCAGGTGCCGGTTTTCTTCCACATCCCCGGACAGGCGCTTGAGCTCCTCCCGGATACTGTCCAGTTCAGCTGCGTAGTCGGCCTGCTGCTCACGGATTTTTTCCAGGTTATGAACCTGAGCGTTGAGAGTCCGGATCTGCTGGTTGAGGATCATAACATCATGCTGGGTGGCCACGCATGAGGAAAAAAGAAACACGAGGGGGAAAAAAAGTGCGGATATGGAAACCTTGTCCCTGAGTAAAGCGTGTTTTTTCATTTTCCCTGTGAGACCTTTGACAAACGCCCCTTCCTGCACCCGCTCAAAAGGAAGTTATGTTTTAATATCAGTGGATTATGGGAAT
>CAYTJI010000224.1:0-4023 GCA_964438065.1 uncultured Desulfobacteraceae bacterium
CTCCCGGGTCCCTGTGGTCATCATACCTTCCGGAAAGAAGTGCCCAGGCATGCCTGAGCCCGACGACCTGGATCAGTTTCAACCTAACGGTCATGAATATCCCGCCCCCGACCAGGAGCGGAACGATAAAAAAAGGCCCCCACACAAACGAGTCGATTCTTGAGATGAGCGTATTCAGGGATTCCACTTTCTGACGGAATATCAAAAAACAAAAGGTCCGGAAAATAATTTTCCGGGACCATGAAGGAATTCCGGTTTTGATTGAAGTGACATCTCAACAAGTCAGGCCCAATCCGGACCTGTTGAAATGTCACGGATTGGAAGAATAACTGTCCGACCTATGAAGCCGAAAGTATAGAACGCCGTATTCTTGCCGGTCAATGCCAAACTGGGCAACGGTGCTTTGTTCGGACAATTGTAAGGAGGCACTGCATCTTCTTGACAACTGCACCCTATGGATGTAACTTTGAGAAAATTTTTCAGGCTCCTCATGCGCATTTGTGGACTAAAAATGCTCTCATAACCACGTGGCAGGGGCATGGGGTCTTTTCTCGGTGACTTTCGAGAGGCACGGTATCGAAGAAAAGATCCCATGCCCCTGCCAGGATAATGCGGTAAAAATCGCCATGCTATCTGTGACTCAAAGATCTGCCGCTATTTCAGTTGGTTATGTTGTCTTTTGAAAACATATGCCCACACAATTGTATGAGGAGCCTTTTTTTCAGGGACATCTCGTCCGGGACAAGCGTCAGCGCCCATCCATAAACAAGTCCGCCATGGCGGGACGTGTTCAAAATCAAGCCCCCCCGAAAATATCGTCGCGGGCATCCGGTTAATATTCCGGGGATTGTTTTTTCGGCAGAACACAGATATTGACCATTCGCGGATGGGCACAACTCAGGCTTTCACCCATAAACGCCTGCCCGATGGAAAAGGAACATGCTGTCAAAGGATCCAAAACCATCTCTTGATTTCATACGCAGCATCATTGCGGAGGACGTGAAGGCAAACAGAAACGGTGGGCGGGTCATCACCCGGTTTCCACCGGAACCGAACGGCTATCTGCATATCGGACACGCCAAGTCCATCTGCCTCAATTTCGGTATCGCCGAAGAATATGAACGCGGGATGTGCAATCTTCGTTTTGACGACACCAACCCGACAAAAGAAGAAGATGAATATGTCCGCTCCATAATTGAGGACGTAAAGTGGCTCGGGTTTGACTGGCAGGATCGGCTGTTCTATGCCTCCGACTATTTCGAAAAAATGTATGCATACGCTGAGCAGCTCATCAACGTGGGTAAAGCCTACGTGGATGATCAGAGCGCCGCGGAAATCAGAAATACCCGTGGCACATTAACCGAACCCGGGAAAGAAAGCCCCTTCAGAAACCGCAGCATCGAAGAGAATCTGATACTTTTCCGGCGTATGCGGGCAGGAGAATTCCCGGACGGAGCAAAAGTGCTTCGTGCCAGAATCGACATGGCCCACCCGAATCTCAACATGCGGGATCCGGTCATGTACCGGATATTGCACGCCCGTCATCACCGCACGGGCGACACATGGTGCATCTATCCCATGTATGACTGGGCGCACGGGCTGGAAGACTCCATCGAGGGCATTACCCACTCTCTTTGCACCCTGGAATTCGAAGACCATCGACCGCTCTACGACTGGTTCCTGGACGCGCTGGGCGTATATCATCCCCGGCAGATCGAATTTGCACGCCTCAACCTGAATTACACGGTCATGAGCAAACGCAAGCTCCGTCAGCTCGTTGAAGCAGGCGTTGTCACGGGCTGGGATGATCCACGCATGCCCACGATATCCGGCTTGCGCAGGCGCGGATACACGCCGGAGTCGATCAGAAATTTCTGCGACCGGATCGGCGTAGCCAAGAGAGACAGCATGGTGGACATGGCCCTTCTGGAATACTGTATCAGGGAGGATCTCAACAAACGCGCCCTGAGGGTGATGGCCGTGCTCAGGCCTCTGAAGCTCATTATTGACAATTATCCCGATCAACAGGAAGAAGAACTGGAAGCGATCAACAACCCGGAAGACCCGGCTGCCGGAACACGGAAAGTTCCCTTTTCCAAAGTCATCTATATCGAACAGGAAGATTTTCGAGAAGATCCTCCCCGCAAATTTTTCCGCCTTGCTCCCGGCAGAGAGGTTCGTCTCAGGTATGCCTATTTTATCACCTGTACATCGGTGGAAAAAAACGGAAACGGAGAGATCACGGCACTGCACTGCACCTATGATCCGGCCACCCAAGGTGGGAACGCGCCTGACGGCCGCAAGGTACGGGGCACCCTCCACTGGGTTTCGGCCGCCCATGCCGTACCCGCCGAAATACGCCTTTATGACCGGCTGTTTTCAGTTGAAAACCCCGGGGCTGCAAAAGACGATGAAGAATTTCAGTCTTTTATCAACCCGGAATCCCTGGAGGTCCTGACAGACTGCATGCTGGAGCCCGGCCTCGCGAATTTGAGGCCGGGGATCCCGGTCCAGTTTGAAAGGCTGGGATATTTTGTGAAAGATGCCGCGGATTCTACTCCCGAGCGTCCGGTTTTTAATCGTACCGTAACTCTGCGGGATACATGGGCAAAGATCGAAAAGGCCATGGAGCAACAAGGCCGTAATCAGCATAAAAAACAAAAAAAGCTCATCGCCTGAAAACAGGGCGGCGTGACGAAATTGAACCTGTCAGAGAAGAAATTACCATCAATGACTTTCAAGGATCGACCTGCGTGTCGGAATCATCCGGGTACCCGGAACCTGAAGAACTTGTGGCAGCAAGGATTATTGTCGTCGCCAACCTCAAGCCACGCCGGATGAAATTCGGTCTGTCGGAAGGGATGATCCTTGCCGGTTCGGGGCAGAAAGGCATGGGTCTCGCTATGTTTGACAGAGAATTGATGCCCGCAGGCATCTGCTTGATATTACAAGGATTATTTTTTTCGCACAACACAGATATTGAGTTTTTTTGTTTTATAACCTAAAACCTGCATAAACTATTTTCAAAAAGGAAGTTATGCTTTTAATATTAGCGAGTTATGGGAAAGTTGTGCTTGCATGACGCGCATCAATTCGAATGCGGCCATAAAGTCTTGGGTTTTTGAAAATAGTTTACCTGCTGCAGGCAGGTCTTCGGCAAACGCGACGCTTGCAGGATTTAGGTATAATGTTTTTTGGCATGAGTTTTGATATTCAGATGTAGATATCGGCATTCCCGCACCACCCCCAAGCTGTCATTCAAGTTGCCTGCAGGATCCACAATGGATTGCAATAACTGTTTTTGCGCTTTCGCGGGAGTGACGGACAAAGGAAAACGTGACTTTTTATAAAACCAATGAACGGTAAAGGAGGAAAAACATGAAATTGGCTAAGGCGATGTTGGCAGTAAGTGTAGGTGTTCTTTTTATGGTATCCGCGGGCGGTGTGCGGGCGGAGATCAAGCCCGGCTGGTTTACCTTGAGCCCTTATATCGGCGGTTATCTTTTTGAAGGGGACCAGCAACTCAGGCACCGGCCGACTTACGGATTAGGATTGGGGTATAATTTAGATGAACACTGGGGAACGGAAGCTGTTTTCAACTACATTGACACCCATTCAAGGGAAGGGGCCGGCGATGTGGATGGATTTCTGTACCGTCTGGATGGCCTCTATCATTTTATGCCGGACCGCCGGTTGGTCCCTTACCTCGCAACCGGAATCGGCGGCCTGACGCTGGACCCGGACAGGGGCCGGACGGATTCGGATTTTATATTAAACTATGGTGGAGGGCTCAAATATTTTCTGAACGAAAATCTTGCCCTTCGTGGAGATGTTCGGCACGTGCTCTCTTTTCCCGAAAATAATCTTCTCTATACCGTGGGACTGACGTACTTCTTTGGCGGGCAAAAAATAGTGGTTGCCGAACAACCCCAGGATAGTGATGGTGACGGTGTTTATGACAATTCGGACAGATGTCCCGGGACCCCGGCGGGGGTGACGGTTGACAGATTCGGATGCCCCCTG
>CAYTJI010000225.1:0-4005 GCA_964438065.1 uncultured Desulfobacteraceae bacterium
TGCCTGCTGCAGGCAGGTCTTCGGCAAACTCGACGCTTGCAGGTTTTAGGTATTACCCGAACTTATTGAGAAGTTACCGTCAGATATTATGAATATCCCTGTGGTAAGTCAGCGGAGTCCATTTGAGGAGTGTTTGCGCAGCAAGTTTCATACCATAAGCCCTTTGAAATGCGGCCCTCTCTGCACTGCCTCCGCGAAGGGCGTCCGGGACTTTCGGCATGAACCCCGCAGGGGTCAGCGTGCTTCAGCGGACTTGCCATAAACCCGGGGGCGAAAGACAACAGGAAGAATTCCTCTTGCCAACGGCCCTGCCAGGAGATGGAGAGAAAGGTGCCTGTGTCCGAAAAGGAACAGAATGATCTGCCGCCCTGTCTGATCTACATCGACAAGGAGGGCAAGTGGTATCACAAGGGTGTGGAGATGATCCGTCGGGATTTTATCCGACTTTTCTTTGAAAATATGAAGATGGATGCCCGGGGTCGGTATGTTATCCACTGGGGAGGAAAAGACTGCTATGTGGATGTGGCGGACACGGCCTATGTGGTCCGTAATGTCGATTACCGGGATGCGGCCGGTGACGCCGGGGAACGAGTGATGCTGCTCCTGAGTGATGATTCCGAGGAAGATCTGATCCCGGAAACCCTCCGGGTGGGAAAGGACCACGTGCTTTACTGCCGGGTGAAACAGGGAAAATTCCCGGCCCGTTTCAGCCGTGCGGCTTATTACCGCCTGGCAACCCTTATCCGTGAGGAGGCGGGTGGCTTCTATCTCCCGCTCAACGGAAAGCAGTACCGGATCACACACAGCCCCGGGCATGAACCCGGTCCGTGACTGTGCGTAACCGGCGGTTCGGCAGCCGGTTACGGGGGCGTAATGATCTCTATGTCCGCCCGGCTTCTCAGGTAGGCAAGCATGTCTTCAAATATGCGTGCGTGTTTTCTCTGAGTCAGGATCCGACGCTGCTGTTCCTTTTCTTTTTGGAATTTTTCCCTGTCAATCCCCTCGTATGCGTCCCACCTGAAAACAAATGCGCCTTTCTCGTTCTGATAAACGGTATCCGGGTAGATCCTGTCTTTATTGAGGCTGAACAGCATTTCATTCAGATCCGGGGCGTAACCCACCCGGGGAACCGTGTCCCCCCGTGAAAAGAACCCGGTTTCCACTGTTTTCAGGTCCTGTTCCCCGGCCAGATCGTCCCATGCCTTACCTTTTTTCAAGGCGGCCAGAAAACGTTCCGCAGCGGATTTGGCTTCTCCCGCAGCCAGATTGTTCATGAAATCCGCATTTACCTTGTCTCTCACGGCCTTCAGTTCGGGCACGTAAGCGGGTTTCCTGTCCGTGACCTGGAAAATGTAATATTTTCCCTGAAGCTCCAGAAGGTCACTCGTCTCACCTTTTTCAAGACCGAAAAGTGTCTGCATCAGCTTTGCATCTCCACCAATGCCGGGAATTTTTCCGTCACGGCTGAAATAATCGGTATCCCTGGTTTTCAGACCGTGGGCCACGGCGTATTTGGACAGTTCCGTGTCATACGGCATCTGGTCGATCAGGGTCTGGCCCTTCTCATATGCCATGTCCACACTCTTGTTCTGCAGGAGTGTCTTACGGATCTGGTCCCTGACCGCCTCCAGGGATTGGGTGTGGGCCTTTTTGATATCTTCCACCTTGATGATATGAAAGCCGAAACGCGTGCGCACCAGGTCGCTGATCTGGCCGGGCTTCATTTTGAAGGCCGCCTCTTCAAACGGTTTGACCATCTGCCCTTTTGAAAAATACCCGAGATCTCCTCCCTTTGACCGTGTGGGGCCTTCAGAATATTTTTTGGCCAGTTCGGCAAAATCCGCGCCGTCCCGGGCCTTCTTCAGGACCGACAGGGCTTTTTCCTTTACCTTTTTGACTTCCTCCGCCGGGGCATTGCGGTCCACTTTGAAAAGAATATGCCGTGCCCGGACTTTTTCGGGCACCGTATAATTGTCGATATTGTACTCATAATAGCTTTTGATGTCGTCATCCGGGATCTGAATACCTTTCTCAAGATCTTTCGGATCGATCTCAATGTAGACAAGCCTGATTTTTTCCGGCACCCGGTAGTCTTCTTTGTGCTTTTCGAAAAAGTCCTTTAACCCGGCTTCGTCCGGTTGGACGGACGGTTTGAATCTGTCCGGTGAAAAAAGCACGAAGCTCGTTTTGATTTTTTCGTGGTCGTACGTGTACTGATCCAGGATCTCCCGATCGGTCACCGTAGCAAAGGCCAGCAGAAATGCTCTCAGTTTTTTTTCAAGCAGCTCCTGTGCGAGAACCGATTCAAATTCTTCCGGTTTCATCCGACTGGTGCGCAGCAGTGCCCGGTACCGGCGCATATCAAACCGGCCATTGACCCGGAATGCGGCATACTCCATGATGGCCTGCTGAATTTCTTTTTTCGTGACCTCAAGGCCCAACTTTCCGGCTTCCTGGCTGATGAGACGCTGGTTGATCAGATTGTCCAGTGCCATCTGTTTCAGGCCGAGCTTTTTTGCCAGATCATCGTTCCAAATGTCCTTGTACTGCCGGCGGAATCTCTCCATCAGATCATAATACGCCTTGTGATATTCGCTGGATGTAATCAACTCTCCGTTTACACAGGCGGTTCTCAGGGACCGTTTGACCTGAAAGGAATAACCGAAATAAAAAACAAAAACCGCCGCAATTACGGCGATCAGGACCTTGATCAGCCAGGATTGGGCCTGCTTTCTCATGAGACTCAACAGCATGACAGTATTTCCTCCTAATCCGTGCGGAACCGAGATCTTTGAAAAACGACCATTTTTGCACCCGCTCGGCGCCTGCCTGTGCATGGCCTGTCCCCCCCGGACGGCAGACAGGCAGGCACGCAGACAGGTTGGGCTCAAAGTCCGGGATATTTGAGTTGATTTGGCACAAAATCGGTCATTTTTCAAAGATCTCGAACTGTTCCCGGAGTATAGGGAACCGACCCTGGTGAGTCAAGTTGAAACCAGTCCTGAAGCACGTACTGAGCGAAACTCACTTTGGCAAAGGCCATGTTGCCGTTTGCCGTGAGAAAATACACTGACGATCACGGGTGTGCAACTAATTTATCAGCGAGTTATGGGAATGCCGGGCTTGCATGTCACGCATCAATCTGAACGCGGCCATAAAGGCTGCGGTTTTTTAAAACAGTTTACCCTGCCGGAGGGCCGGGTTTATCCCGCCTGGAGGCGGGACGGCGTTGGCAAGGACTTGAAGTATCGTATGCCTCCCATCCGGTGACTGTTCCTGTTTTCCGTTTATGTAAAAATTTACCAGAAAATGGTATGTGAACGACCCTCATGGTGGTATTTGTTTTCTCTCCCGACGGGCTTCCTTTGCCGCTGAAGGGGATAACATCTTGCTTTGCAAGAAAAAAAACAAACAGGAGAATTCGTTTCAGGAGTTTGGCACAGGCATTGCTTGATCAATATGCAAACAACGTTGATTGCCTTCCCACCCGTTGGAAATCATTCTTTTCCTGTGCATACATCATGAATCCCCGGGATGGAAGCATCGGCAGGCGGCTTCAGAAAAGCAGGGACACGACTGTGACGGATGTGATCGTTCCTTCGCAAGGCCGGCTTTTGCCGTGCTGCAATGTTCTTGCGAAAAATATCGTCAAATCAACAGACCGACGCGGTTTCATGGGGGCGTTATGAACAGTTCCGGGAAAACTTTTATTAACAGAAGCAACAAGGACAGGCGATCCGGTTTCGACCGGCGTCAGTTTTCCTACGCAGGCCACATCCCTGAAAGGAGATCGGGCGAAGAACGGAGAAATATCCCGGATAGGAGGATGTTGGCTCAATGATTGCTGCACCGGCGCAGGCGCCGGTATCCCACAGCGCATCCGGCGATACCGAACGCGGGAACTGAAACCGAAGACCTCGAAAATCGTTCATGATTTCGAGGTGTTTTATTTGAACCTAAAACCTGCATAAACTGTTTTCAAAAAATGAAGTTATATTTCTAATA
>CAYTJI010000226.1:0-4003 GCA_964438065.1 uncultured Desulfobacteraceae bacterium
CATTGCGCGGGGGCGGTACGCAGTACTTCTGCTGCCGATTTCATGCGTGTGAACAGCGGTGGGGTAGCCCGGTTGGTTCAAATGGCTGCGAGTCAAAATCCAACACCCCGTTTTTTACTCATCTCTTCTCTGGCTGCACGCGAACCTCATCTTTCTCCCTATGCGGCAAGCAAACGACATGGGGAAACCGTACTCGCTGGTGGAGCCGGGCCAATGAAGTGGGCGGTATTGAGACCGCCTCCCGTTTACGGACCCGGAGACCGCGAACTGCGCCCCCTTTTTGAATGGATGTATCTGAGGGGTGTGGCACCGGTACTCGGACCTGAAACTGCCCGGTTTTCCATGTTGTATGTCGATGACCTGGCCGAGGCCGTGGAAAAATGGTTGACAAGCGGCAGCAACCGGCAGTACGTGTTTGAGCTTCACGACGGGCACCCGCATGGCTATTCCTGGGGTGATCTGATCGACACGGTGGCCCGGTTGAGAGGCAGGTCGGTTCATCGGGTGCCGGTTCCGTCTGTATTCCTGAAAGCCTTGGCCGGACTGAACACGATTGCGGCTCGTGTGCTGGGGTATCCCCCGATGCTGACACCCGGCAAGGTCCGCGAACTCAGACACCCGGACTGGGTTTGTGACAATACCCTGTTGAGTAAAGAAACGGGCTGGGTCCCGCGCACAGGTCTGGAAGACGGGTTGCGGCGGACGCTTCAAATGAGATAAAGTTATGCACGATTATCAAGTTATCCTATCGAAGATCTATGATATCCTGAGAACCTTCACTCAACCGGGTGTTGAACTGGACGAGCAGACGGAACTGGTAGCGGACCTCGGTCTGGATTCAATGAACGTGATCAAGCTGCTGGTCATGACCGAAGACACCTTTGATATCTCCATCCCGCTCAATATCCTGCCGGATGTACGGACAATCAAGGATTTTGCCGAGCAGCTCCAACAACTCCTGATGGAAGGACAATCATGACGATATTTGATAAATTCCAAGAGGTTGCCAGTACTCTTGAATCGATGTCAGAACTTCCTGTCGAGCCGGTTAATGTCGTCATGGAGCGGGTGATTTCCGCTACGGAGGCCGTGATTAACGGACAACGGACGGTTCTTGCCGGAACCAACAATTACCTGGGTATTACCTTTGACCGGGAATGTATCGAAGCCTCATGCAAGGCCATTCAGGAAGAGGGGACAGGAACAACCGGGTCACGAATGGCCAATGGCACTTACTCGGGCCATGTCGCGCTGGAAAAAGAGCTGGCGGATTTTTTCGGTTGCAGAGGTGCCATCGTATTTTCAACCGGGTATGTGGCCAACCTCGGGATGCTTGCATCTCTTGCCGGACCCGGGGATATTATTCTGATTGATGCCGACTGTCATGCAAGTATTTATGACGGGTGCCGGCTGGGCGGTGCCCAGTTCATCCTTTTCAGACACAACGATGCCGATGATCTCGAAAAGCGGTTGCGCCGACTGGGAGACCGGACCGAAAATACCCTCATTGTTGTGGAAGGGATCTACAGCATGATGGGCGATCGGGCCAGACTGGCGGATATTACCGCGGTAAAAAAGAAATTCGGGGCATTTCTCCTTGTGGATGAAGCCCATTCTCTCGGCGTTCTCGGCGAACAGGGCCGTGGCGTGGCAGAAGAGGTAGGCGTCGAAGCTGACGTGGATTTCATTGTCGGGACTTTCAGCAAGAGTCTGGGTACCATCGGTGGGTTCTGTGTCAGCAACCATCCGGAGCTGGAACTGGTCCGTTGTGCCAGTCGGCCCTATATCTTCACTGCATCCCCTTCTCCATCCACCATTGCGTCCACTCGCATGGCTCTCAAAATTTTGCGTACACGTTCCGAGTTGCGCCGACGGCTGTGGGACAATGCCGTAAACCTGTATCGGAGGTTGCAGGATATGGGTTTTGTTCTGGGTCCGGAACCGAGTCCTATTGTGTCGGTACGCCTGCGGGACAGGGAAAAAGCCCTGTCTCTCTGGAGCGGACTGCTGGAACGTGGGGTATATATCAATCTCGTATTGCCCCCTGCGACACCGGACGGATACCCGCTTCTTCGTTGTAGCGTGAGTGCCGGTCATACCCCGGAACAGATCGATCAGATCTGCGAAGCATTTTCCTCCCTTCGGGAGCTTGCCGAGCCTGATCAGACAGCCTGAAAAAAATATGGCGACCGGTTTCCAGGTCCCCGGGTATTCATCCCTATGCGCCTTCTGATTACTTTTGTCCGTAAATATCCCTTCCACACCGCAATCGTGCTCTTTGCGTTGCTTCTTGCCGGTATTGCAGAAGGCTTCGGCCTTTCCACGATGCTGCCCCTGCTGGCTGCCATTGCCGGCGGGGATCTTGGGGGGAACAGCGCTGCATCAGGTGGCCATACCGGCAATGATTCCAACCTGATCCGTTATGTGACGGAGGCACTCGGAACTCTGGGGCTGACCCCCACAGTCGGCGTGCTTCTCGCAGTCATGGTGATTGCGATTGTATTGAAAAGCATTTTCATGCTGTGGGGGAACAAGCGGGTCGGTTATACGGTGGCGCATGTGGCCACAGATCTCCGCCTGTCACTGCTCCGTGCGTTTCTGGGCACCCGATGGGAATATTATCTGGAACAGTCCGTGGGCGCCCTGGCCAATGCGTTTGCCACCGAGGCCATGCGCGCGTCCCAGGCCTACCTTTGCGGCGCGAGAATGGCGGCGCTGTTCGTGCAGGCCATTGTTTACGGGGCCGTGGCCCTGCTGGTGTCCTGGAAGGCGACGCTCGCCTCGGCCGTGGCCGGGGCGCTCATCCTTTATGGCTTGAACCGTCTGGTTCGAATGGCCAGGCGCGCCGGGGGAAAACAGACAGAGTTGCTGCAGTCTTCTCTTGCGCGGATGACGGACAGCCTGCAGTCCATTAAACCACTCAAGGCCATGGCACGCGAAGATTTGGCGGATGCCGCGCTCGAATCTGAGACCAATCGTCTGAAACGGGCCCTTCAGAAACAGGTTTTCAGTAAAGAAGCCCTGAAATCCCTTCAGGAGCCCATGATTGTCGGTTTTCTCGCTTTTGGACTTTTCTTGGCAACCGTGCGCTGGGCCATCCCTCTTGCTTCCGTCATGGTCCTGGTTTTTCTGCTCGCGCGGCTGCTGAGACAGTTAGGAAAGGTCCAGGAGCAGTACCAGAAAATGGTCATCTATGAAAGTGCCTACTGGTCCCTGCAGGAGAAAATCAGGAAAGCGGAGTCTGAAAAGGAGACGGTATTCGGTGAAAAGATTCCCTCTCTTGAAAAACATGTCCGCCTGGACCGGGTCGGTTTCAAGTATGCAGAATCATGGGTGCTGAAGGATGCAACGCTTGAATTTCCTGCAGGTTTGTTTACCGCAATCACCGGGCCGTCCGGGGCGGGAAAAACAACGATTGCGGATCTGACCATGGGTCTGCTGTGGCCTCAGAGCGGTATGGTTTATATCGACGACCTGCCTCTTCAGGATGTGGATATCCGGATCTGGCGGCGGATGATCGGCTATGTGCCGCAGGAGACCCTGCTTCTCCATGACACGGTCATGAGGAATGTGACGCTGGGCGATCGTGATTTGCATGAAGAGGATGTGAAAATCGCCCTGCGTGCGGCCGGTGCATGGGATTTTGTCTCGGCCATGCCTGAAGGTATGTACGGTATTGTCGGTGAACGTGGCGGGAAATTGTCGGGAGGGCAGAGACAGCGTATCGCCATCGCAAGGGCCCTCGTGCATCATCCGAAACTTCTGATTCTGGATGAAGCAACCAGCGGATTGGACCCGGACAGTGAGAAGAGTATTTGTGACACGCTGGCCCGTTTGAGGGGCCGGCTTACCATTCTCGCTATTTCGCATCAACCGGCAATGGTGGATGTGGCGGATCGGGCCTACCGTGTCCAGGATGGGACCGCTTCTTTGCTTTCGAAATGAGGGGATTTTTGTCTTGCCGTTATTCTTCCCGAAAACCGCTGATGCTCCCACCGAGTCT
>CAYTJI010000227.1:0-4001 GCA_964438065.1 uncultured Desulfobacteraceae bacterium
AAAGCAGGGGCACATGAGCATCTTCTACGATATGGATGTGGCCAAAGAAAACATGAGGAAAATGCGGAGTAGCGAACATGGGCCGGCCGGAAAGCTCAACCCAACACCCATGTCCATTAAAACGATCAGGGGAGAGGAAATACCGGTGACATTATCCGCGTCAATTATTACAGTTGACGGGAAAGAAATCGGCAGTGTAGGTGTATTCACCGATATGCGGGAAATTCTTCAAATGCGGAAAGATCTTGAAGAGGCGCACCTGCAGCTGGTCCAGTCTGAAAAAATTGCATCGGTTGGAAGAATGGCCGCAGGTGTCGCCCACGAAATCAACAATCCCCTTTCCGGTGTCCTGATCTACGCCGAGCTTCTGAAGGAAAATCTTAAGGGTAAACCGGAATGTCTGAAGGATGTCCAGGAAATCATTGACCAGACACTCCGTTGTAAAAAGATTGTAGCGGAGATGCTTGAGTTCAGTCGACAGTCCGTGGGTAAAACCTCATCTTTCAGCCTTGTTTTCCTGATAGAAAAATGTCTGGGCCTTTTGATCCATCAGGCCATTTTCCAGGACATTGAGGTGATCACGGAGATCGAGCCGAACATGCCGCAGATGGTAGGAGACATGGGACAGTTACAACAGGTATTCACCAACCTGTTTATCAATGCTGCCCATGCAATGGAATCAAAAGGAAAACTGAAAATAAAGGCGGAATTTGACAAGACGAATTCATTATTCGTTATCCATGTGTCCGACACGGGGCCGGGTATTCCCGCTGAATTCAGAGACAAGATTTTTGATATATTTTTTACGACCAAACCCGTCGGCACAGGTACAGGCCTTGGTTTGAGCATATCACAGAACATCGTGAAACTTCACGGCGGGACGATATCGGCTGATTGTCCTCCGGATGGGGGTACTGTTTTTACCATTACACTTCCACTGGAACCCGAATATGCGGAAGCGCCTCGATCCGATGAACCTGTATTTATAGGGCTGGATGAATCATGAATGAAAAAGAATCAATGACCATTCTGGTTGCGGATGACGAAAAACCGATCCGCGACGGATGTGAACGGATTTTGTCAGGCAAAGGGTACCGTGTCCTTACCGCTGAAAACGGACAGGTCGCGCTTGATATGCTGTCCGGATCAGATGTATCCATCCTCCTCCTTGACCTCAAAATGCCGGTTGTCGGGGGCGAACAGGTACTTGAGATAACGGTGGAGAAGTATCCGGATATCCCGGTTATCATTATCACGGGTCACGGCACGGTTGATACCGCGGTTGAATGCATGAAAAAGGGAGCCTATGACTTTATAACCAAGCCCTTTCAAATTGCGCAGTTTCTTGCCACGGTCAGGCGTGCAGAGGAAAAACGAAGGCTTGAAGAAAAAACCCGTAAACTCCAGAAAGAAAATATTCGAAACCTGTACGATCTGAACCTGGAAAAAAGCCGCCTGAAGACCGTCATTAACTACATGGCCAATGGTGTTATTGTCACCAACCGGAATATGGAGGTTGTTCTTCATAACCCAGCCATCATGCAACTTCTGGAGATACCCGAAAAAGTCGAAAACCCTGTCCCTGCCGGCGCAATAATAAAGGATGAAGCTCTGCTGGGCACAATCGCTGACATTCAGACGAAGGAATCTTCCCATAAAGAGAGTATATCGCAGGAAATCCAGGTAGGAAACAATTTTCTCAGAGCGATCTCGGCACCGGTGCCGGGTCCGGGTGAGAGTGTTGTGGGGGCAGTGACGGTTCTTGAGAATATTACCGCATTCAAGAAGCTGGATGAAATGAAGTCGGACTTTGTGAATATGGTTGCTCACGAGCTCCGAAGCCCCCTCGTCTCCATCAGACAGCTGAACAGTGTTATTCTGGAAGGTCTGGCGGGACCGCTGGGGGAAAAGCAGAGCGACTATATAAACAGAGGGATCAAAAAGATTGATGCTCTCCTCGATTTAATCAATGACCTGCTTGATGTGGCCAAAATCGAGGCGGGTAAACATATCCAGCACCTGGTTCCAACGGAGCTGGACAAAATTATCGAAGAAACCGTATCCCTGCTGGAGGCACACGCCAGAGATCAGGGCGTCGATCTTTCATACTCATTCAAAGATCTCAGACCGGTTCATACAGACCCCAAAAACATGGAGGAAATTTTCAATAACCTCATCAGTAACGCCATCAACTATTCCCCTGAGGGCGGCGAAGTGACGATAACGGCGACCGGGCTTGGCGAATATATGGAGATCAAGGTTTCAGATACGGGCGTTGGCATCCCGGCGGAAGAGCTGCCTAAGATTTTCGATAAATTTTACCGGGTAAAAAATCCTAAAACACGCGAGGTTCTGGGTACAGGCCTGGGCCTTGCCATTGTAAAAGGAATTGTGGAGGCTCATCAGGGGACTATTGACGTTGAAAGCGAAGTTGACCATGGCACGACATTCAGGATTCTTCTTCCTTTAATTGCGGAACAGGAATGAGCGAAAAAGCAGTAAAAAAAAATATTCTCATTGTTGATGATGAATCAGTCGTCAGAAAAGGTATCAGCCGGGCACTTGAGAAAAAAAGAATGAATGCGAGACAGGCTGTCAGCGGGCGTGAGGCTCTGGATATCCTCGACAGTCAGGCGATTGACCTTGTTCTTTTGGATATCCGTTTGCCCGGCATGGACGGTATCCAGGTCTTAAAGCAGATACGACTCAGACATCCGGAAACGGAAGTCATCATGATAACCGGCTATCCCACCATTGATTCGGCTGTTCATTGTGTGAAACTGGGCGCAGTAGATTATCTGGTGAAGCCCTTTCGTCTGGATGATCTGGAAGCCGCCCTTAACAAAAGCCGTCATGTCCGCGACAGGAGCGATCATTCCGTCATTGACGGGAGCGGGATGAAAGTGGATTCAGGAAACAACCTGATTATCGGACAGAGCCGTCCGATGAGAGCCATATTTGGAAAAATACTGAAGGTCGCTCCCACGGACAGCACGGTCCTTATCACGGGGGAAAGTGGGACGGGAAAAGAACTGGTCGCCCGTGCCATCCACAACAACAGCAGGCGGAAGGACAACGAGTTTCTTGCAATTGACTGCTCATCCCTCGTGGAGACGCTACTGGAAAGCGAGCTGTTCGGACACGTTAAAGGTTCGTTTACCGGGGCCGCACAGACAAAACACGGCTTTTTCGAACTGGCAAACCACGGCACGTTTTTCTTTGATGAAGTCGGTAATCTCAGCAGGAATATCCAGGCCAAGCTCCTCCGGGTCATTCAGGAACGGGAATTTATGAAGGTCGGGGACACAAAGAAAACCAAGCTGAACATCAGGATCATTTCCGCTTCGAACCAGAGCCTCAAAGAATCTGTAAAGGCAGGAAATTTCAGGGAAGATCTGTATTACAGGTTGAGTGTTGTCCCGCTTCATCTTCCCCCGCTGCGCGAAAGGAAAGACGACATTCCGCTTTTGATTGATCATTTTCTAAACAAGTTCTGCAGGAAGATAAAAAAATCGGTTCCGGAAATATCTCCCGAAGCCATGGAAATTCTGAAAGAATATTCCTGGCCCGGCAATGTCCGGGAGCTCGAGCACACACTTGAGAGGATCATCATTCTGGAAGACACGGATGTTATTCGTGCAAGAGACCTCCCCTCTTTTATCTCTCAGAGACAGGGGGAATTCCAGATGTTCTCGGAGGATCCGCTCAGTCTGGAAGAGCTGGAAAAAAAATATATCCGTTTTGTCCTGCGCAGGACAAACGGGAAAAAAACAAAGGCTGCCGATATTCTGGGTATTAATCGAAAGACCCTGGGGCTGAAAATCAAGAAATACGGTATCACCTAAATCCTGCATAAACTATTTTCAAAAAAGAAATTATGCTTTTAATATCAGCGAATTATAGGAATGTTGTGCTTGCATGACACGCATCGATTTGAATGCGGCCTTAAAGACTGCGGTTTTTGAAAATAGTTTACCCTCCGGGAGCGCCGATTTTATCCC
>CAYTJI010000228.1:0-3992 GCA_964438065.1 uncultured Desulfobacteraceae bacterium
GGCGCTCCCGGAGGGTAAACTATTTTCAAAAACCGCAGTCTTTATGGCCGCATCCAAATCGATGCGTGTCACGCAAGCACAACGTTCCTATAATTCGCTGATATTAAAAGCATAATTTCCTTTTTGAAAATAGTTTATGCAGGTTTTAGGTTGTACTTTTTTATCTTGTGCTGAATCAGACTCTTGGTGATTCCCAGCCTTTTTGCCGCATGGGACTGGATGTTTCCGGATTCAGCCAAGGCGTTTCTGATCAGTTGCTCTTCGATTTTTTCCAGTGCCTTTGGCAGCGGCAGGTCGGGGGGAATGAACTGCTCCACATCCATTTCCATCTCTGATTCCGCCATACCTTCAGGCAGATCAGTGACGGTGATTTTGCCGTCCGAACTCAATACCACTCCCCTTTCGATCACATTCTCAAGCTCTCTGACGTTCCCCGGCCACGAATATGCATAAAAAACTTTCCATACTTCCGGAGCCAAGGTGATCGGGTTTTCGTTTTGCTGATATTTTTCAATGAAATGACTGACCAGCAACGGGATATCCTCAAGTCTCTCCTTCAATGACGGGACCTCGACATTGATGACGTTGAGTCGATAAAAAAGATCTTTGCGGAATGTGCCGCGGGCCACATCTTCTTTCAGGTTTCTGTTGGAAGCGGAAAGGATGCGGACATCCACCTGAATGGTTTTTGTTCCTCCCACCCTTTCGAATTCCATCTCCTGCAACACCCTGAGGAGTTTGACCTGGAGGGCGGCAGGCATTTCTCCAACTTCATCCAGGAACAGGGTCCCTCCGTCAGCCATTTCAAATCGTCCTTTTCGCATGGCCACCGCCCCTGTAAACGCCCCTTTTTCATGGCCGAAAAGTTCACTTTCCAGCAGCGTTTCGGTCAGGGCGGCGCAATTGACGGAGATAAAAGGCCTGTCTTTTCTCCTGCCACTATAGTGAATGGCCTTGGCAATCAGTTCCTTTCCGGTACCGGAAGCCCCGGAGATCAGTACGGATGACTTTGACTGCGCCAGCTTGTCGATAATGTCATATATCCTGCGCATGGCCTTGCTTTTGCCGATGATGTTGCCATGTCTGAAGCGATCGGTCAGGGCGGCGCTCAGTCGCTTGTTTTCCTTGATGAGGCGATAATTGTTGAGGGCTTTTTCAACCGTCAGCTTCAGACGTTCGTTTTCAAACGGCTTGGTAATGTAATCGTAGGCATGTTTTTTCATGGCCTCGACTGCTGTTTCGATTGTGCCGTATGCGGTCATGATGATTACAGGGAGGTCCGGGTTTATTTTTTTGCATTCCTCGAGGAGTTCCATCCCGTTCAAGCCCGGCATTTTCATGTCGGCGATTACAAGATCAAAATCCGAATCGCGCATGAGGCTGAGCGCATTATGTGCGTTTAGCGATGTAACGACTTCGTAGCCCTCCGGGGCCAGCAAGGCCTCGAGTACGACCAGGTAATCTTTCTCGTCATCGACGATCATGATTGTTTCCATGACTCATGTCCTTGTGTCTGATAGGCGCGGGTGTGCAGCCGTTTTGTTTTAGTCCGGGACTCGACAATAATTTTCCGGCGGTCTGAAAAAGGGGCGCCGTCCATGGCACAGGATCAGAAAGGCGGATGTTCGACTTCTCCCGCCGCCCGTATGGGCAGTTTGATGATGACTCTTGTTCCTGAGCCGGGTTTGCTTTGAATCGAGATGGAACCGTGGTGCGCTTCAATGGTATTTTTTACAATGGCAAGACCGAGGCCGCTGCCCTTATCCCGGGTGCTGAAAAAAGGATTGAAGATCTTCCCCAGATTTTCCTCACTGATCCCGGCACCGGTATCTCTGATCTCAATTCGGACATGCCCGTCCACCTGACTGATATCAACGGATATATCTCCGCCATGATTCATTGATTGAACAGCATTGAGAAAAATATTGAGAAAAGCCCTGTACAGGAGATGAGGATCGGCTTCGAGCCTGAAAGAGGCGCCGCCGGTGTTGATGCGAACGGCGATTTTCCACTTGTCCAGTTCGGGCTGGAGGAATTCAAGATTCTTTTCAATAAGTTGATTGAGATCGCAATCCTGATAATTCGGCTTCTGAGGACGGGCAAAGTCCAGGAATTCCGTGACGATATTATTGAGCCGGCCGGAGGCATCAATAATGACATTTGAGAGTTTTTTCTGTGTTTCATCCGAATTTTTCATTCCTGCCAGTAATTCTGCTGTGCTTCGGATGATCCCGAGGGGATTTCGGATCTCATGAGAGACGCCCGCGACCATCTGGCCCAGGGTTGCAAAGCGTTCGGACTGGTTTAATTGAGCCTCAAGGTTCCGTTGTTTCATGGCCCGTTCCCTGATGATTCCCTCTGCCTTGTGTACAATAAACAGCAATGCGATGAATATCATAATCATTACTGAAATCGAAAGGCCGAATATGAAATACTGAAACCGGACAATGGATTGATATCCCTGTGTCAGGTCCTGAGTCAACTCGAATACCCCCAGTATTCCGCTTTTCTTTCCCGTGTACGGGTTCATCCCTCTGTAGGGGATGTACGTCATGAGTTTTTTGTCTCCACCCGGCAGTTCGATGCCAAGTCCCCAAAGGTATTTTTCCCCGGAGATCAGACCGGAAGAATGTTCCCCCTGCACAGCCTTTTCGTATCCCAGCGTATGCCGGGCTTTTTCCCCGATCTTTTCAGGATCGGTGCTGTAAGCAATTACCCCTTGTGCAATATCATAGATGTTTACCACTTCAATATTAAAACCGTGAATCGTGTTCTTGACGATCCGGTCCAGCAATTCCCTCTGCTGTTTCTGTCTGAGGCTGATTTTTCCGAAACGCATGGCGATCGGGATGTTGAAATTCTGGAAAACCTGATGGCAGAGATTTTCACCAATCATCAGCGCATAGTTTTCATGGCTTTTCATGAGAAGATCTTTCGTGTTCTGGGAAGTAATTACAGAGAAAGGAAAAGAGAATAGAATAAGGACGATAAGGCTGGTATAAGCGAAAAATTTGAGCAGGCGAAACTGCCTTTCCTCTGATTGACTGTTACTTTGGCGCATAGGCATGAACCTGAAAGTCCTGTTGTGTCACAGAGACCTTTGAAAAACGACCACTTTTGCACCCGTCCGGCGCCTGCCGTACGTGGCCTGTCTGCCGCCCAGACGGGACAGGCAGGCACGCAGACAGGTCAGGCTCAACTTATAATTCTTGAAATACTCCATATATTCCTGCGGTTATAATTTTTGTCTTCCCTCGTTCCGAGTCCGGGATCTGCGGCTTGATTTGGCACAAAATCGGTCATTTTTCAAAGGTCTTTCACATTTGTTGCAACAAAAGAATATTTTGTTCGGAGAGAATTTCTGTTAGTATAGTGTCCATCCAGAAATGAAACCCGCCAGTGCTCAAAATTGATTCGTGGATGGGCACTGGTATAAAACATCACCCCTGCTGACGTACCGTTTGGATATTGTATGCCCGGCAGAGGGCTGGATGCAAGACATGAAAAGCAGAGATTTGAAAAATCTCCCTTTTATGGTTTATGCGGATGACAGGGGACGTATTTTCGATCATCCGTACTTCCGGATGGGCGGAATGTGGGGAGAACACCTCGTCCTCCCGGCACAGGAGGATCTCATCCCCCTGTCGGAATTCAGCAGACTCTTTTATTTTCCCGACTGTCCACCAGTGGGCATGGATCCCGAGACGGGTGAGTGGCAGACCGTTTATGAAATTGAAATTGATGGCGTCATCACCCGGTGTCACGCAGTGGCTGCATTCCTTGAACCCGGGATCGTCAGGACTCATCTGCCTGCAGTGGATTACCGCCCAAAGACCTATACCTTGCCCATGTGGGCGTACACTGCGGTGGGGTTCCTGGATGAAAGGTTCTATGCGGCCGGTTTCAGGATCGAAGTCAACCCCCGGTGGGATCCATCCAATTACGATGACAGGGAACTCCTGCCGGCCATAGACCGGTATCGGAAAGAACAT
>CAYTJI010000229.1:0-3927 GCA_964438065.1 uncultured Desulfobacteraceae bacterium
GGCAAACGCGACGCTTGCAGGTTTTAGGTGATATTTGGAAAGGATGGGGTCAAGTCTGCTCTTGACTCACCTCGTGGAAACTTTTCAATCATTGAACCTGTCCCAAAATAGCAGACACACCGAAGAGGCAACCTGAGGCAAAAACCTGGAGAAGACATGAAAAAAGAGATACGTCCGGCTCTCTGGATTGCGGGTTGGTGCTTTTTGTGTCTTGCACTGACGGCACAGGCACCGGCCATGGAATTGACAAGTCCCGCGTTTGATGAAGGCGGTATGATACCCCGGAAGCATTCCTGCGACGGGGCGAACGTCTCACCACCCCTTCAGTGGCACCATGTGCCTGCCGGTACAAAAAGTTTTGCCCTGATATGCGACGATCCGGACGCGCCGATGGGGACATGGGTGCACTGGGTTTACTACAATATACCACCAGGGACAAGAGGCCTTATGGAAAACATTGTTCCGGAAAAACGGCCTGAAACCGGTGGAATACAGGGGATTAACGACTTTCGAAACATCGGTTACGGCGGACCCTGTCCGCCCGGTGGGACACACCGGTATTTTTTCAAACTTTATGCCCTTGATACCATGCTGGATCTGGAGTCGGGGGCGACGAAAAACCGGCTCCTCAGGAAAATGGAAAACCATGTGCTGGAGCGGACCCAGTTAATGGGAAGATACGGCCGGTAACAGGCCCTTGGGGGAACGCTTTGTAACCCCTCAAAACATCCGGGCCGGATTTTTTAGGACTTTTGTAAACCTTGCATCTCGATCAAACGCTGCATCCCTGATCTGATTCCGGGAAAATACGCGCCGTTACAGGACCGGCCACTGAAAAGACAAGGAACCTCAGATGGAATTCTTCTATTTTTCCGTGATTATTCTGATCGCACTTTCGGTTTTTGACCTCATTGTTGGCGTAAGTAACGATGCGGTGAATTTTCTGAACTCCTCAGTCGGTTCCAGAGTGGCTCCCCGTCATGTGATTATGATTATCGCCAGTCTGGGAATCCTCGCCGGAGTCACCTTTTCAAGCGGGATGATGGAAGTGGCCAGAAAAGGCATATTTCACCCCCGGTTTTTTGTGATGCCCGAACTCATTACCATCTTTCTGGCGGTCATGCTTACAGACATCCTTCTTCTGGATCTTTTCAACACGTTCGGTTTGCCGACATCCACGACCGTGTCCATTGTGTTTGAGCTGTTGGGTGCTGCGGTTGCCGTGTCCCTGGTAAAAATCTATTCTTCAGGAGAAGGGATAACGCATCTGGTCGATTACATCAACACGGAAAAGGCGTTTGCCATCATCATGGGAATTTTACTCTCTGTCGCGGTTGCCTTTTTGTCCGGGATTGCGGTGCAGTTCATTTCCCGCCTGATTTTCACGTTTGACTATCACAGTCGTCTGAAACGATATGGCGGCGTCTGGGGCGGCATTTCGCTGTCCGTTATTACCTACATTATTCTGGTAAAAGGCGCAAAAGGGGCCTCCTTCATGACTCCAGAGACAGTCACGTGGATCAATAAAAACACGTGGATCATCCTGTGTGTCAGCCTGATTTTTTTTACTTTTGTCTTCCAGCTGATATCCGTCTTGACAAAGATCAATGTCCTCAAACCGGTGGTCCTGTTAGGAACATTTGCCCTTGCCATGGCCTTTGCCGCCAACGACCTGGTGAATTTTATCGGCGTCCCGCTTGCCGGGATGACCGCGTTCAAGATCGCCATGACCATGGATGATCCGCTGCACACCCCTATGGCGGCACTTCAGGCAAAAATACACACCGACACAATCCCGCTCCTGATTGCGGGCCTCATCATGGTTGCCACCCTGTGGTTTTCCAGAAAAGCCCGGACCGTGACGAAAACGGAAATCAGCCTGGGAAGGCAGGATGAAGGATTTGAACGTTTTGAATCGTCGGTTCTTTCCAGGATCATTGTCTGGATGGTCTATACTTTATCCGGTTATGCTGTTAAGATAATTCCCGTTTCCATCAGACGGGCATTCGATCGCCGCTTTGATACGGGGGCGGGTACAAAGCTTGCGGCATCGGGCGGGCAACCCCCTTCTTTTGATCTTCTTCGGGCTTCCGTGAACATCATTACCGCCAGCGCGCTGGTATCGTTTGCGACATCTCTGCAGCTCCCTCTTTCAACAACCTACGTGACATTTATGGTCGCCATGGGCACCTCTCTGGCGGATCGCGCCTGGGGCAGAGAGAGCGCTGTTTACCGTGTAGCCGGTGTCCTGACCGTGATCGGGGGCTGGTTTTTCACGGCATTGAGCGCCTTTTCCATATCCCTCGTTTTCGCATTCATCATATACTTTACCGGAATGACCGGCGTTCTCGGGCTTTTGTTCCTTATTGTTATCCTTGTTGTCAACAGCTACCGCTGGCACTTCAAGAAAGAAGAGGAAACCCGCCGGATTGAGGCCTTCAGCCTCAAGGATGTCACGGATGTAAAAACGGCCGTTAGAACCTCCTTTGAGCAGACAGGCATGTTCCTGCAGGAGATCAGTGACACCCTCGGACTATGCCTGGAATCCGCCATTTCCGAGGACAGACTGACGCTGAAGGACATCAGGGGGAAAACGGAGAAGATCCAGAAATGGGGCACCGTCATTGTGGCCAACATATTCCAGACGCTGTTTCTCCTGAACAAGCAGGACATCAACAGAATACAGACGTATTCCCACATTATCCGATCGATTCAGATCATTTCTGAAAGCCACAGAGACATCATCACACGCATTTATGAACACTTTGCGAACTATCACAGCGGATTCAACAAAGCACAGCAGGAAGAGTTGTGGAAAATCAAAACACACTTGACCCGTTTGCTCTGGAATGTTTCGATCATGCTGTTGTTCAGAAAAAAGGTGGATTACGATTATATATCCAATCAGACAAACAAAATCACCTGTCTGGTTGATACCTTTGACAAGCATCAGATCGAAAGAATCCAGAACGCGGAATCCAAGACCCGACTGAGCATCCTGTTTTACGGCATCATGGAAAACATTGTCAGGATTGCGGAACAGACGAAAAATCTCCTTGATATTTTCAGGGTTTCTTTCCAGTCTGAACCGATCGAAAAGACCAGTGCCTGAGGAGGCGGATCATGCGGAATTCATTTTTTTCATTATTTCTTACATCCCCGTTTGATGGACTGCTTGAACATGCGGAAAAGGTCAAGGAATGCGGATGGGCATTTCAACAGGCCATGGAGTGCTATGTTTCCGACACATGCAAGTCTTTCGAAGAGTACCGTCAGGAGGTGGACAAGCTGGAAAGCGAGGCGGATATCATCAAACGCCGGATTCGGGGTCATATCACACTGAAAACACGGATGCCGGTTTCCAAGTTCCAGATCTTTCTTTACCTGAACCAACAGGATAAGGTCCTTGACTCCGTTGAAGAGTCCCTTGACTGGCTTTCCTACAGGATGATGCCCGGAGTCCACGAATCACTGAAAAAGGACTTGATCCTCCTTGTCGATGCGGTCCTGGACCCAATTGAGGACTTGAGCCGAATGGTGGCTGAAGCAAAAAGGTATTTCGAGACCTACACGGAAAAACAGCGAGACAAAGTCAAGAAATTTATTAACCATCTCCGGGAAAGTGAGCATGAAGCAGACATCATCGAGAGAAACCTGAAACACAAGATTTTTCTGAAGGAAAAGGATCCCGTAGGTGTTTTGCACGGTGTCAGGCTTGCAGAACTGATCAGTTCTGTTGCGGACCACGCGGAAAACGCCGGCGACGTGATGAGAACGATCATCGCCCGGAAAAAAGGCGGTTTTTTCAGTAAAAAAAACAAGTGAAAACAGTTGACAAGCCTTCTTTTTTCCGATTTACACCTAAATCCTGAAAGTGTCGGGTTTGCCGAAGACCTGCCTGCAGCAGGCAGGTGCAAGGCGGCAAGG
>CAYTJI010000230.1:0-3927 GCA_964438065.1 uncultured Desulfobacteraceae bacterium
TCCCACGGAAGAGGGTCTTCAGGATGGTAGGACAGGAAGCTGCCGCACAGGATAATCGCCAACACCAGATAGATGAGGCCTTTGATCTCCTTCCACACAGGCGATGCCGGGGGATCCGGTTGTTTTTTTCGGGGGGATTTTGCAGCCAGTTTTTTCATTCCTGAAGATTTCCGTGATGAGATCTTTGAAAAGCGACCACTTTTGCACCAAGTCGCGTCAGGCTCAACTTATAATCCTCGAAATATTCAATATATGCCTGCGGTTATTCACGCCATGGCGTGATTCGCCTTCCTTGATTTGGCACAAAACCGGTCATTTTTCAGAGGTCTCGTGATCGGGCTATAATATTTTTCGTGAAATCTGACAACCATTAATTTGACGGTAGCGTTTGCAAGAGCCCCACTGCCCGGCCCGGATTTTCGGAAATAGCCATGCATTGCCGGGATTGGGTTGGCCGGGCGTTCGATCTCTCCGCGTTACAGGGCCTCTCCAGTCATCTCGGCCTGCCGTTTCGCGCACAGTATTTCAGAGGCCTTGCGCGCGGTTTCATATTTCCGCGTCTTGAAACGGCGGGGTGGCCGTTCCACCACGTTCAGACCACCGGACATATGTTACACAGGGATGATGATGGGCAGGATCAGCGGATTTTTTTCGATCGCATTGTAGAAAAAACGCTTCAGTTTTCTCTTGATCCCGGCCTCCACTTCCGTCCATTGCACGGGGGTCACGGGGTCGTACTCCTGCAGGACCTCAAGGACGACGGGTTTGGCATCTTTCAGACTGAGCCCGATCTGGTGTTCGAACACGACACCCCGGGGGATGATATCCGGGCCGTAAATGGCATCTCCTGTTTCTTCATCCACGACCAGCAGCACGATGACCAACCCGTGACTGCCGAGTTTTCTCCGGTCTCTCAGGACGATATCCCCCACATCGCCGATCCCTTTCCCATCCACAATGGTTCGCCCGGCCTGGACATGGCCGTCAACGCGGGCATTCCGATTCTCAAAACAGATCACATCGCCGTTTTCCACCACCAGTACGTGGTCTTCATCCATGCCCATGTTCAGGGCCAGTTGCGCATGTTTGACCAGGTGCCGGTACTCACCGTGAATCGGCACGAAATAGCGGGGCCTTACCAGCTGAAACATGAGCTTGAGCTCTTCTCTTTTGGCATGACCGGAGGTGTGGATATCCGACACTTTTTCGTAGACAACCTCCGCACCCATGCGATAGAGGCTGTTGATGATGGACGTGATGGTCCGTTCGTTTCCGGGAATGAACCTGGAGGAAAGGATAATGGTGTCCCCCTGTTTGATGCGGATGCCTTTATGCTGTCCTCTGGCCATCCTGGCCAGGGCGGACATGGGTTCCCCCTGGCTCCCTGTCGTGATAACCGTTATGGCCTTATCGGGAAACTGGCTGATTTGCTGCTCCCTGATCTCCAGGCCTTCGGGGATATGAACGAATCCTTCCTGCCTGGCAATATTGACATTGGTCACCATGCTCTTCCCGTTAAAAACCACCTTCCGGTCAAATTTCACGGCAAGATCGATGACCTGTTGAATCCGGGAGATATTGGAGGCGAAACTGGCAACGATGATCCGGCCCCGGCTATACAGAAAAAAGTCCTCCAGAGTTTTGCGGACAGCACTCTCGCTGAGCGTAAAGCCCTCTTTTTCCACATTGGTCGAATCGGAGAAAAAGGCCAGCACGTCATTGGACCCAAAGTGGGCAAACCGGATCAGATCGGTAAACTCCTGATCCACCGGGGTCTGATCGATCCTGAAGTCTCCGGAATGAATCAGCATGCCCTCCGGGGTGTCAATGGCGAGTCCGACTCCGTCAACAATGCTGTGGTTGACCTGAATGTATTCGACCTGGAAAGGCCCGAGCCGGGTTGTGTCTCCTGCGGCTATTCTGCGAAGATCCGCACTCTCGGACAGTTGATGCTCTTTGAGCTTTTCGTTCAGGAGCTGAAGGGTAAACCCGGTTCCAAAAACAGGAACGGAAAATTCCCTCAGAAAGAAAGGCATCGCACCGATATGGTCTTCATGCCCGTGAGTCAGGATCACCCCCCGAACCCGCTCCCTGTTGTTTCTGAGGTACTGGAAATCCGGAATGACCAGGTTGATCCCCGGCATATAATCTTCCGGGAACATGAGCCCCGCGTCAATGACCAGGATATCTTCTCCGTGTTCGAGGATCATCATATTGAGGCCGATTTCTCCCAGACCTCCCAAGGGAATGACTTTCAGCATGGCGTTCCTTTAGAGCTAGTGTTTCAATAGAATAAACAAGTCCTTAACCATTTTAAGACGATCCGTCAATAGAGAATGTCCATTTTCAAAAACGTGCGGTTCCGTCCGAAAGGATTTTCACCGCCACGCCGTCCGCGTACCCTGGCGCCGGTGACGGACCGGACCGGATTCACCTTGATTTTTTTGTTTTTGGCGTGTTACGTTATCGCGGATCGTATCCCGTATTCAACCACATTACGGAGGAGACAGAGAATATGTCAGGCGTAAACAAAGTCATCCTGGTCGGACGGCTGGGAAGAGATCCGGAAGTTCGGTACACCCCCAGCGGTGCGGCAGTGGCCACTTTTTCCATTGCCACTTCGGATGAATGGAAAGACAAGGACACAGGTGAAAAGCAGGAGCGGACCGAATGGCACCGGATCGTGGCATGGAGGCGTCTCGGTGAAATCTGCGGGGAATATCTTCGAAAGGGCAAGCTCGTCTACATCGAAGGAAAACTGCAGACCCGGCCCTGGGAGGACCGTGACGGCAACAAACGGTACACAACGGAGATTATTGCGTACAACATGCAGATGCTGGATTCCGGGAACAGAACCGAAAGAATAGAGCCGGCCGGGCCGGGATTTCCCGTGGAGGAACCGATTACTGTTCCGGAGGATGATATTCCTTTTTAGGCCGTCTCAAGAAGCAGCGCCGGAGGACGAAACCCTGCGGGACGCGTTCCCTCCGGGTTCTTTGGAGAGAATCTCGGTGTCAGGAACAGATCAATCGTCATTTTCCGTGCGATTGGTTTTTTCTTCAGGACCGTTCAGTTCTTCCGGCGTGCCGTGTGTGGCCTTCTTGAAATTTCGAATACCTTTGCCGATACCGCTGCCTATCTCCGGAAGTTTTCCCGCACCAAATATGATCAGGATAATGATCAGAATGATAATCAGTTCCGGCATGCCTATGCCAAACATCGCCCTATCTCCTCCACTATTCGGATTCTTCCATCAACCGTTTGAATTCACGTGAGTCTCTGAAATTTCTGATGGCCTTGCGGTATTCGACCCACGCAGACCACAGTTCCATCCACTCCCGGTTGTGCCAGAAGATGCCGGAGCGGGTGTTCTGTTCGGACATCTCCAGAAAATCATGGTATTCGGCATAACAGCATTCGCACAGGTTCAGGCTCGAATCGTTCGGGGCCGGAGGGCAGGCCGGATCGGACACGTCCAGGCGGGACCCGCACATGGCACAGCTGAACCGGCATGAAGAACACTGTACCATTTTTTGAACGGTATGCGCCTTGCGGCGAACGGCCTCTTCCTGTTCTTTCTGTTTTCTGTCCCTCAGTCGTTCCGTGATGCTGAGAATCTTGTCCATAAAACTCCCGGAGAGCGATTGAGAACGCTCGTCCCTTTGCTCAGCGGTCCGGTCCCGGGATGCGCTCCCGTTGTCAGGGCCCGGAGTCCGGGGCACCCGTCAGGTCATCACTTCCTTGGCTGTTTCGCCCAGTGTCGCCAGGTTCATGGCAACGGTGATGCCCGCTGCCTGGAGGGCCTGGATCTTGTCTTCCGCTTTCCCCTGGCCGCCGGAGATGATCGCTCCCGCATGGCCCATGCGTTTTCCGGGAGGCGCCGTCTGGCCCGCAATAAAGGCAATGACCGGCTTGTCCATGTTTTCC
>CAYTJI010000231.1:0-3918 GCA_964438065.1 uncultured Desulfobacteraceae bacterium
CAACATTCCCATAACTTGATGATATTAAAAGCCTAACTTCCTTTTTGAAAATAGTTTATGCAGGATTTAGGTATAAAGCGCCCGGCGCCGATCAATGGTCAGATCCCGACCTGCTGCACGGCGTCCATCATGCCGTCGAGTTCGGCAAACAACTGTTTCTTGTTGAAATGCTTGACTTGTGCGGCGCCGCTGGGACAGAACCCGGAACAGCTTCCACAGCCTTTACACAAGGCCTCGTTTACCACGGACACGCCCCTGCGTTCGTCAAACTCGATGGCAGAATAGGCGCAGAGTCCGATGCAGGTTTGACAACCCGCGCAGATGTCCGGATCAATCCAGGATATGGTGGAAGGAATTTCCACCTTTCCCCTGGTGGACAGAGACAAGGCCTTGGCAGCCGCCCCGGATGCCTGTGCGACCGTATCCGGGATGTCTTTCGGGGACTGGCATGCGCCGGCCAGGAAAACCCCGTCCGTTGCCGTGTTTAACGGGCCCAGTTTGGGATGCTCCTCCAGGAAAAAACCGTCCGCGCCCCGGTTGACGCCGAAGATGCGACCGACCTCATTTGCATCCCTTCGAGCTTCCATTGCTGCGCAGAGGATCACCATGTCTACCGGTATCCGCAAACGTTCTCCCAGGAGGGTGTCCTCAGCAATAGCGATCAGTTTTCCTTCTTCCTCCGGGTTTATGGCGCGATCCGAGATTTCGGCGACTTTTCCCCGGATAAAGGTCGTTCCTTCTTCCTGGCATCGTTTGTAAAACTCTTCATAGCCTTTACCAAAACAGCGCTGGTCAATATAGAAATCATAAACGGCCGTGTCATGGCCGACCTTCTCCTTGATCAGATGGGCGTATTTAAGCGCATACATGCAGCAGACCCTTGAGCAATACTCGTGATAATTCACGTCGCGGCTGCCAATGCAGTGGAGGATAGCGACGCTTTTGGGCGCTTTAGTGAATTCTCCGTTTTCATCTTTTATGAGGATATTACCGCCCGTAGGTCCTGTGGCGTTACTTAATCGTTCAAACTCAAGGCTTGTAAACACATTCGGGAATCTTCCATATCCGAACTGCTTCATGGAGGCCGGGTTCATCAGGTCATAGCCGGTGGCCAAGATAATGGAACCGACATCGACCTCGATGATTTCTTCCTCCTGGCTGAAATCTATGGCGTCTGATTCACAGGCTTCCCTGCATATTCCACAGTTCCCCGTATTGATATGCATGCAGGCATCAGGATCAATAACCGGCATTTGTGGAATTGCCTGAGGAAACGGGATGTAAACAGCGGGCCTGTTTACTAGTTTTTCATCCCACTCGGAAAGGAGAGGCCGGGGTTTGTGCCTTGTGATCTTCTGGATATCAATGCAGCCTGTCGGACAAATCGTCTCACAGGCGCCACAGGCCATGCAGACGTCCGTCTGGATATGAAATGGTGTGTCGACTTTTATTTCAACCCCCCGACCTGTCAGACTGATAGCGCTGTTTCCTACCTTTTCGCATATACGCACGCAGAGACCGCAAAGGATACAGTCGTTGTCTTCTTTTTCAAAGCGCGGGGTATCAATGCCGTATCTTTCAGCAAGTTCCTTTATGACAGGTACGTTCGGACATCGAGCCAGGAGCAGTTCCACAATAAGCCTGCGAATGTCCTGAACGGCCTGCGTATCCGTATGGACTTCCATCCCTTCCCATATGGGATAATTACATGCCGTAACAAATCTTGTCTTTCGTCCATCGAAAATTTCTACCATACACAGGCGGCACATGCCCGCCGGATCCAGTGCCTTATGATGGCACAAGGTTGGGATCTCAACGCCATTTTTTTCAGCCACCTGAAGGATATATTGTCCTTCTTCTCCCTGGACTTCCTTTCCATTTAGTTTGAAAGTAATCATAAATAACAACCCTTATTATTAAGGATACGAATCATTTAATGCGTATCGCCCCGAATTTGCATCCTTCATAACAGATGCCGCATTTGATGCATTTATTTTGGTCCAGCTTGTGAGGGGCTTTCTTTTCACCGGAGATGGCCTCCTGCGGACATTTTTGGGCGCACAGGTGACAGCCGGTGCATATTTTTTCATCAATTTCATAATGAAAGAGCGGCTTGCAAACTCCGGCCGGGCATTTTTTATCCTTAATATGCGCCTCGTATTCACTTCGAAAATATTTTATGGTCGTCAATACAGGATTAGGAGCGGAAGTACCCAATCCACATAAAGAGGCTTTCTTGACCATCGAACCCAGCTCTTCAAGCAGTTCAATGTCCCCTTCCTTGCCGTGGCCCTCGCATATATCGTTCAGGATCTTTAACATCTGTTTTATCCCTTCACGACACGGGGTACATTGGCCACAGGATTCATCTTTCAGAAAATCAAGGGAATGACGGGCGACATCAACCATGCATGTATCCTGATCCATGACAATCATGCCGCCCAAGCACATAATTGAACCCACTTTTGCAAGTTCGTCGAAGTCCATGCCTAAATCGAGAAATTTTTCGGGAATGCACCCCCCGCCTGGACCGCCGGTTTGCACGGCTTTGAATTTTTTCTTCTTGGGAACACCTCCGCCAATATCAAAAATAATCGTACGTAAACTGGTGCCCATGGGGACTTCAACCAGTCCCGTATTTTCTACTTTCCCGACAAGTGAAAAAATTTTGGTTCCCTTGCTTTTTTCCGTGCCTATCGTGCGATACCAGTCAGCCCCTTTGTCAATGATTATCGGGACATTCGCCCAGGTTTCGACATTGTTCAAGGCTGACGGTTTTTGCCTGAATCCTTTGTCAACATTATGAACGTATTTTGCCCGGGGTCGTCCCGGGAAACCTTCCAAAGACGCCATTAAAGCCGTTGATTCGCCGCACACAAATGCCCCCCCGCCGCGGCTGATCCGAACATCAAAATCAAATCCGGAACCCAGGATATTTTTCCCCAGTAACCCTAACTCCCTTGCCCTGTCGATGGCAACGGACAGGTTCTTTACCGCCAACGCGTATTCATGACGCACATAGACATATCCTTCATGAGAACCGATGGCTACAGCGCCGATGATGAGTCCTTCCAGCACGCTGTGAGGATTTCCCTCCAGAAGGCTGCGACCCGTGTACACGCCGGGATCCCCTTCGTCTGCATTACAGATGACATATTTGATACCGCTGTGCCTGGCGCATGAATCCCACTTGATTCCTGTGGGGAAGCCGCCGCCTCCCCGTCCCCTTAATCCCGATCTTTTTATTTGATCAATAATATCCTTGGGTTCTAAATCAAAAAGAGCTTTTGTCAGGCCCGCATAGCCGCCTGCAGCAATATAGTCTTCGATCCTGGTGGGATCAATAATTCCGTTGTTTCCAAAAATAATCCGTTGCTGAAGTTTATAAAAGGGAACCTCATGCTCAAAGGTGATTTTCTTTTTTGTCACACGGTCTTTATAAATCAGGGCGTCAACCGGGACACCGTTTTTAATTGTCTGTTCAACAATCGCAGGAATATGTATATCCTTTACCTGAGGATAAAATATGCCTTCGGGGTGGATGACCATAATCGGCCCTTTTTCGCAAAAACCGTGACAGCCAGTGAGTTTTACTTCGATTTCATCCTGTATATGCGCTTTGGCCAGTTCTTCTTTGAGCGCTTCATATACCTTTGCCGTCCCATAAGCAGCACAGCCCGAACCCGCACAAAGCGAAATCAACTTCTTTCGGTCACGATGGTTCGTGGCTTGAAGCGAACGCCTGAGTTCATCTAACGCTTCTCTGCTTTCCAGTTTCGTCATAACTGATCATAACCTCCATGACATACATTGCAAAGGGGCCCGCACAGCGAAACTTTAACTGGGTGGAGAAGAGCCTGGAGTTTTTGGCGTGCTGTCGTCTTTGCTCGGACCCTGATCGTCTGTGTAAAATCTGTA
>CAYTJI010000232.1:0-3891 GCA_964438065.1 uncultured Desulfobacteraceae bacterium
CTACACCGGATTTTCCAGCATTATCCACATATTATTTTCCATATCATGTACAGAACCTCCATAATGTCAATCCTTTATTTGTCCGGATCTGACCGATATTCATGGCTACAAAATGAAGCCGAAAATCCATGAATTAGCAAGTAAAACAAGTAGTTAGTGCCCGTCCATAAATGGCTTTTTTCCGTCTTTCTGGGGCCGAATGGCGGTAAAAACTTTCCAGAGGCGCTGAAGAACATGCCCGGACCACGTTTTAATCCTGCCGTGGCACAGGGGCCTTGAACTTCCCGTTCTTCCATACGCCGTCATACTGAAAGCCGTCCGGATAGATCAGTATGCCGCGGCCGTGGAATTTTCCATTTTTCCACTGTCCGATGTATTTGTACCCCTCGGAAAAGATCATGGTTCCCTTTCCGTGAAATTTCCCGTTTTTCCTTTCACCTTTGTAGCGATAACCCATCGGAGAGGTAAAAAGACCTTTCCTGTGGAATTTTCCGTTTTTGAACTCTCCGATATATTTTTTCCCCGAAGGGTAGATGAGGATTCCCTTTCCATGGCCTTTTCCATTCCTGAACTCTCCCACATATCTTCTGCCGTCCGGGTATGTGAGGGCCCCCTGCCCACTGGCTTTGCCGTTCCTGAATCTGCCTTCATATGTTGTCCCGTTGAACAGGGTCAACGTCCCACGACCATGAAATTTTCCATTCTTGAACTGACCTACATAATGTCCCCCGTCCGGGAGAGAGATCGCACCATAGCCGTCCGTGCACGAAGGTGCTGAAAGGGCTTTTCCGGAAAATCGGGACACCCCAGCCCCGTCAGACGGCTCGGTACGACTGTTGCTGATGCGTGAGCCGGTCTGATTTTTTTCATTCCTGAACATGGTGGCGGACAGGAGTGTAAGGCCGTGCATCAGCCTTCTTAGCGGGAAACCGTTTGCAGATTCCGCCATGTCACAACTTCCTCCGGTCGTCATGGAAGACGCTTTCGCTGGTGCTTAACCCATTTTCTGTGGTAATCCTATAACTCGCTGATATTAAAAATATAACTTCATTTTTTGAAAACAGTTTATGCAGGGTTTTAGGTAATAATTATTTCAGTGGCCTGTCTCAAATTCTGATGATGGATCGCCAGGGAAAGAGCCCGGCATCTATCGCAACATGGCTATTGTCCCAAAGCGCCCGGTCACGCCTTCACCGCGATAGGAATAAAACAAATCCGTTCTGCAGCGGGTACAGATCCCTGCGATTTCAATTTTTTCAGCACGAAGACCTGCCTGCACAAGCTGGTGGCGACTCAGATCCCAGAGATCGAAGTGGTTGTTCCGGACCATGAACTGCCTGAATTCTTTCGGGAAGATTTCCCTGTGAGAGACGAATTCCGCGCAGCAGGGCCCGAGAGAAGGTCCAATGGCAGCAATCAGATCCGAAGTGTTGCATCCAAATTGTTCTTTCATACGCTCCACAACACGCCCGAGAATATTCCGGACATTTCCTTTCCACCCGCAATGAACATTGGCGACCACGTGATTACGCGGGTCGTAGATGATAACCCCCTGGCAATCCGCCTGCTTCACCAGAAGGGCAAAACCGGATACGGCGGTAATCATGGCATCGGCGGAAGGTCTCCGGCCGCTTTGGGTGGTCATGTTTTCATCCGGGACAAAGATTCCGTCTCCATGCAACTGCTTAACGCAGATCACTTCCCCGGCGCTGAAAAGGGACTGGATCCGCCTGATGTTTTCTTTGACCCGGTCCGTATGATCCCCTACCGTAAAACTGACGTTCAATGTATCAAAAGGGAAATTGCTGACCCCGTTGTGCCGGGTAAACACACCGTGGATGAGATTGCGATGCGCGGAGAGCCCCGGGAACTGAAAATAAGACAGTCCATCCTGGACTCTTCTCAGCCCATATGGATTCGGGTCACTCATTTGGGGAAAGCTATCCTGTGGATCAAAAAAGAGTTTTTGACCACTTCTAGAAGGGTGAGCCCCGGAAGATTTCAACCTGGCTTTTTGTCCGGACGGGGATTGAGTCCTTGGCCGTGCATCCTCATTCGATCATGAAACCAGGTCGTTCCAAGAGCCGAAGGAGGGAAGAGAAAGAGTATCCCACGACACAGGCTTTCCTGGTTACCGCTGCTTCCTCCCGGACCTGACGGGGTTTCCAGGCGTCTGTTACGTGGGGTCCAACTCGTCTCCAAGGGACTGAAAAAACCTGTTTCAAGGATCTCCTGAAGGACGTTCAACCCCGCATGAGCGGATTTCGGGTTACAGGGCACCGCTAGCTCCCCGTCTAGCACGACCAAGGGTTGTCAAAGATGTTTCAGGGGCATAAGTTTTTAGAAAGTGCCCATCCATAAATGAAATTCGCATTTCTGGATCGGAAACTGGAAAACACTGCCTTCTGCACAAATCAGAGACATTGTCCAGTATTATCTCCCGCAGTGTTATGAATTTCTGAAACGGATATACGGAACACACGGTAATTCCTGTCAGATCGGTCTTCCATGCTTTCAGAACCGACAGCGATTAACCCATATCCACTCTTTCCTTCAGTTCTTTTCCAACCTTGAAAAACGGGAGTTTTTTCGGGGCCACTTCAATGATTTCCCCTGTCTTGGGATTTCTTCCCTTGTACCCATCATACTGTTTGACTTTAAAACTCCCCAACCCTCTGATCTCCATTCTTTCTCCTTTGATGAGGGCCTTTTCCATTTCGCCAAAAATCGTGTTCACGACTTCTTCGGCCTTTTTCAAGGGCAATCCCTCAGCCTTTGCAAGGGCTTCTGTCAATTGAGATTTGTTCATGTCTCTCCTTCCTTGGGTTCAGTGGAAAAATGAAAGCGGTTATCCCGGCTGATTTCAAAAAATAATGGATCAGTTTTCGCAAGTCAAGACCAAAGCCTTAAATTTTTAAAGAATTTACACGGCATTAAGGGTGAATATCGCCAGCCGGAGGAAAAGCCCTTTCAGGCCGGAACCACTGATATCAGTTTGGAAGCCAGACTGTCGTCAGCCCAGGCGGACACGGGAATCCTGTCATTTCAACCTGTTCAGGGAGCCGTCTTTCCGCTCCGGATGTTCATCCCGGTCCGGTCAGATTCACCAGCCCGATTGCGATTTGATACAAGCCTAAAAGAAAAAGGGCAGCGCAGCAAAGCTGATTGAGGAACCAGCGTATTCCAGGGTGAACACTTCCAGCTCTTGCAGAGACAATGATCAGCCCCACAAGGCAACACACAAATACGCCGTAAAAGCCAATCAAAAAAGCAATCCCCAAGCCCGTTGATTCCCTCCACCCGGACAGGAGGATAGGTCCGGCGACCAGACTCCAGAAAAGGTAGGGATTGGGATTCAGGAGATTCAAAACAACAGCGTTCAGCAAACCGGTGGCACCGGTATCGTTCTGCGAACCTACAGGGTTTGGAGAATCCTTCATCCGGATAAAGATATTTCCAGCGAGATAGAGGATGAAAAATCCTCCCAGTATGCGAACAAAATTCAGAAACAGGCCTGGGGTCCGGGCAAGCATGAACACTGTAAGCGCAATGACAGGACCATCACTGATCAGGGGTGCGACGGCCGCGGGCAGGGTCCTCTTCCAGCCCAGTTTCAAACTCCGGGAAATCAGGTACGTCTGAAAAGGACCCGGCATGAGTGCCGCCGACAGAGCCAGCGTAGCCCCCTGAAGAAGATATTTGATCAAGGCGGTCGGTCTCCGGCTAGAAAATTTGAGTTCGTGCACGACCCCGGCCGACCTTCTCACCAGGCTTAACAGAAAATGGACCTGTCTGCGTGCGGCTCGCCCGCACAGGCAAGCATGGGTTCGATTCCCTTGGCCACACCTCTTGATGTGATGACGAGAAACATCCAGGTACGCTATCCGGGCA
>CAYTJI010000233.1:0-3867 GCA_964438065.1 uncultured Desulfobacteraceae bacterium
TGTTTTCAAAAACCGCAGCCTTTATGGCCGCATTCGGACTGATGTGTGACATGCACGCCCGGCATTCCCATAACTTCCTTTTTTTGAAAACAGTTTATGCAGGTTTTAGGTTGAATTTACCCCGGGTGTCGGGTCCGGGCCCGGAAAGAGACCTCCGAAAAACAGATCCCGGAAAGATCGCGTTCGCCGGATGGTCCCCACGACGCGAAATCGAAAAAAAGAGCCTTTTATCAAGGTCTCAGGTCTACCCGTAACGTCATATATCTATCGACAAAATGCTGATAACGGACTATAGGATAATGAGGGAAGACCGGAAAGGAAACGCCTGTTGCTTCCGGGAAATCAGCGTGACTTCTGTTTGAGATCCGCTCCGAAGATCCCGGACGTTAAGCGACTTCCTACGAAGCCGTCAGGATTGAGTCAGATGCAAAAACCGGTATTTGCTGGAGCCACCGTGCGGAGTCGAACCGCAGACATCCTCATTACGAGTGAGGTGCTCTACCAACTGAGCTACGGTGGCTCAAAGGGCGGAACACAGCATGACATGACGGATCTTGACCGGGACTGGGAGACCTTTGACCGTGCCGTTCAGCCGACTAAATTTTCGACCGAATATAATAACTTTTTCCCTTTGTGTCCATAATTTTTTGGTGCAGGACCCGATATAGTTCCTGACATCCACCAAGATCATTCAGTTGCTGCAATCCCCATGAGAAATGCTGTCGGGGCATACGAAGACCCTTTGTCCCGGGGTTCAGCGGAACAGAATGGTCCGCGAGGTACACATCCCTTATGAAAGAACCGAAAGATTTCATCATATTTCCTCTGGACCTGCCGGATTATGATCAGGCCATCCGTTATGCAGGCATCCTGAAAAACCATGTCGGCCTTTTCAAAATAGGTCTGGAACTTTTTATCAGTCAGGGGCCCCCTATCATTGAAGCGGTAAAAAACGCAGGAGAAGCAGGGGTATTTCTCGATCTGAAACTACACGATATCCCGGCAACCGTACAGCGGGCGCTGCTGGCGGCAAGCCGACACGGTCCTGAATTTGTGACCATTCATTGCGATGAGGGAGGCGATGCGCTGAGGCATGTTGTCGAAAACTTCCCCGGCGGAACGCGGATCCTGGCGGTCACAGTGCTGACAAGCCTGTCCCGGGAAAATCTTGTGCAACTCGGATACAGAAAAGAATACGCAGCAGACATGACCCGACTGGTGCTCCTGAAGGCAAAAATCGCGAAAAATGCCGGTTGTCACGGCATCGTGTGTTCGGGCCACGAAGTGGCCGCGGTCAGAAAAGAACTGGGGGAGGATTTGGTCATCGTCACCCCGGGAATCCGGCCCGAATGGTCTCTTGTCGAGCAGGATGACCAGAAACGTGTTGTCACCCCGAGGATGGCTGTTGAGAACGGCGCCGATTATGTGGTCATCGGCCGGCCGATCCGGGATGCGCGGGATCCGGCCGAAGCCGCGAAACAGGTGGCGGACGAAATCTCCCGGGCGTGTCCGATTGTCCGGAACTAGCGTCCGGGGTCCCGGGCCTGGGGGGGGACCAATGCCCCGGGTCACCTGCTGAGACGCTCTATCCGATCTTTCTGGGCCAATACCCGGGTCATCCATTCGGGTGATTCTTTGAGATATATCTGTGCAAGGCGGTTGAATTCCGTGGCCTGCTCCAGGTTCCCTTTCAAAATCCAGGCCTCAGACATATAAAAATAACTCAGGCCGTTGGCAACATCCAGGTTAATAGCCTGCTCCAGCATCCTTATCGCGGCGTCGGATCTGCCGTTTTCCAGGAGCTTGCGTCCCTGTTCGGTAAGCCTCAGCGAAGCCTGTGCACGGGGGCTCATCCGCTCAAAATCCGTTTCCGGAATCCCTGTTGGAACAGACGCCTCTTCCGGCGCCCGTGTCACCGGAGCGGATACCTGTTTCACGCATCCGAGAATACCGACACAGATCCCCACGCAGAAAACCGTCGCCGGCCATTTACCGACCGGAAAAAATATCTTTAATCCTCCCCATAAGTCTCTGAAACACATTTTTTCCCCTGTGAATCGAACATTTCCGTTCCGGTACGTTCCCGGCCAGGAAAACCTCTTCCACCGGATGCGGGCAACGGGAGGGAACAGCAAGTTCACCGCTGTCTGCACAGATCAACCGCCTGACAACCCCGGGCGGCATCCTGAACCATTCCCCCGACACGTACTGGGGGATCGACTTCATGAGCTCGGCCCATATGGGCATTGCCGCGGACGCCCCTGTTGCACGGATCGAGGTGCCGTCATCAAAACCGACCCATACCAAAGCCAGGATATCCGGTGTGTACCCGACGAACCATGCGTCCCGGTACCCGTTTGTTGTTCCGGTTTTCCCGGCGACGGGAAAAGTGATCCCCATCCTTTTTATTGATCGGCCGGTCCCGTTTTCCATAACACTTCTCAGCATGGAAGTCATAACAAAAGCCTTGGCCGGAGAGATCACCCGTTTGATATCCACACTCTGTCGTTCCAGGATGTCTCCGTTTTCGTCCACCACGGCCTTCAGGGACAGCGGGTAAGGTAAAACCCCGTCTGCGGCAAAAACACAATAGGCCCGCGCCAGTTCCAGGGGAACGACTTCCTGTGCCCCGAGCGAAAGGGACAGGTAAGGTCTGAACGGTGTTGAAAAGCCGAATGCCTGTGCCGTTTCCACAACATGGTCGATCCCGATCTTCACCGCCAGATCGACCGTGGCAAGATTCAGGGATTCAGCCAACGCCGTCCTCAGGGTCACGCGGGATTCATGTTCGTCACCATAGTTCCTGGGTTCCCAAATCCCTCCATCCACCTCATAGGTTCTGGGTTCGTTGGACAGAAAGGATGCCGGTGTGAATCGGTCCAGACCGCTCAGATACACGAAAGGTTTAAAGGCGCTGCCGGGCTGGCGCCGTGCCCGGGTGATTCTGTTGAACTGGCTGATCCTGTAATCCCGGCCGCCGGCCATTGCCAGCACATACCCCGTCTTGGGCTGCATAACAACGACCGCGCCCTCCAGTCTTTTGGACGGATCTTCCCGTTTCAGTTCGGGATGATTCGCTTCCAGCCGTCTAAGGCCCCGACTCAGCGCTGCTTCGGCTGCCGCCTGGACCTGCGTATCCAGCGTCGTGTATATGGTAAAACCGTGACTGGACAGAACCTCCGGAGGATAAAGTTCGTTCAATTGAGAAGAGAGAAAATCCATAAAATAGGGGGCTTTTCTGCCATATGATTGGTAGCCCACCGTCTTTACAGGTTCCAGGAGGGCCGTGGCAAGTTGCTCATCTGAAATCCATCCCTGCCTGCGCATGGCCCTCAGGACCTGGTCTCTCCGGCTCCGGCAGCGGCGTCTGTTCACATAGGGTGAATAATAGTTGGGACTCCGGATCAGGCCGGCGATGGTTGCCGCTTCAGGAAGGGAGAGACGGTTCACGGGTTTTCCGAAATAAAAGTACGAGGCCTCCCCCACACCATTCACGGAAACCGAGCCCCTTTGACCGAGATAGATTTCATTCAGATAAATTTCAAGAATTTCATTCTTGTCATACATGAGTTCCATGGTCAGGGACATGAGCAATTCTTTCAATTTTCGGGACAATGTTCGTGTCGGGGTCAGGAAATAGTTCTTGGCCAGTTGCTGGGTAATTGTGGAGCCCCCCTGCCGGATGCTGCCATGCCGCAGGTCGACATAAACGGCCCGCACGATGGCCCGCAGATCCACTCCTCTATGCTGATAAAACCGGGTATCCTCCGCGGCCAGTACCGCGTGAACAAGATCCTGCGGCACATCGTCCAGAGAAATGATCTGCCGCTGCTCCCGTTTGTGCCCGAAAAAGGACATCACCTCTTC
>CAYTJI010000234.1:0-3857 GCA_964438065.1 uncultured Desulfobacteraceae bacterium
GTTGGAAATCCCGGGGGGAAGAGATATCCGCTGCCGGTAGGTGCGAATTTAATAAAGGATGATGCGAATATGAGGTATTTTACTTTTTACTGGAAAAATAAAACTTACAAAGAAAACAAGCAATACGAAGGATTTATTAATTTTTGGCATACTGGAGATCGATTTATTAAACGGGGGATCGAGAAAAATGACTTCGTTTATTCGTTAACAGTCATAAAGGGGAGATTATACCCTATATCATGCCTCCAAGTTGATGAAATTATCTCTTATGATGAATTGGAAAGGCGATTGGGCCCAAAACTTGCCCAATACTGGGTTTCATCAAGGTATTTATGGGCAAAAAAAGCTACAGCTCTTAGCTTTCACAGGGTCGTCCCTGCAGAGAAGGTGAAAGAACTCAGCTTTAACAGTCAAAGTGGAATGACATCCCTTAAGTTTAAAGACAAGGGAGCTTCTCTGCTAGATCAACAAACATTGCGTTCAGTGAGAGAACTTACAGAAAAATCCGCGAAGATACTTGATGATGTTTTGCCGCCGCTTCAAACAGTAGAGGATTATCATATCGAACAATGGAAAAGATCTCTGTAGCATGTGTATTGGGGTCAGCCCTTGATAATTGACTAACGTCAATTATCAAGGGCTGACCCCAAATGGTCCCACTTTCTCTTTTTATCCTTTACCTGCTTTATTCAAATGTGCCCCCCGTTTAACCCTGCATCAACCATTTTGCGTGTCCGTTCGGCGATAGCAAGGCATGATGTCAGCCCCGGGCTGTCAATGCCCAGCAGACTGATAAAATTCGGTTGCACCGGGTCGGCATGAACCACAAAATCTTGGTACCCTTTCAGCCGCGCCTGGATTCCCGTTTGATGCCGCATAAGGTCTCCCTCTCTCAGGCCCGGAAAAAATCCTCGTGCTTTTTCGAGAAATACGCCAACATCCAGGAGAGGGGTTGCCTCCCCGGTGCGATTATTCAGCGGCACCAGTTTCGGGCCCACGGTTACGGTTGAACCCGGACAGGCCGGGTAAGACAGGTCCTGAAAGGTCGGTGTCAGGTGGACCCCGACGGTAAATTGAGGACCGTGCGGGGTATCCACGATCTCCGGTGTGGGATAAACATTCATCCGGTTCAGCCTTAGTTCGGGCCGCTTGTCCCCGTAGAACCGGCAACTTTCACCTCTTACAGGATTCAATTCATACGGGGAACCCGGGTTCATCAGAGCCGCCAGCCGGTCCGCATCCACTCCGGCCGCATTGATTACGACCCTCGCCGGCATCTGGTCAATTTTTCCGTCACGATAACGGAGGGTCATGCGGATAAAATCACCGTCCGCCTCCAGTCCGATGATCTCAGTTCCTGTCACAAAATGCACCCCGGCCTGTGATGCCAGCACATGAAGCCTGTAAACCAGGGATACCGGGTCCACAATTCCTGCAGACGGCACCTGCAGGGCGGCTGCGCCTTTCACATTCGGCTCCAAGTCTCTGATTTTCGCACCTGAGACCATTCGAACCCCCGGAACCTTGTTTGTCCGTGCCTGATCGAGGTAAAATTCAAGGATATCCTTCTCCTGTCCTCCGACGGCGACAATGAGCTTTCCGGTTCGCAGTGCCGGCACTTTGTGCCGCTCGCAGAACGTATAAAGCCGGCGGTTCCCTTCCAGGCACAGGTCCGCCTTGAGGGGACGTGTCTCCCGATCATAATAAATGCCGGAATGGATCACACCCGAGTTCCGGGTGGACTGATTTTCTCCCCGGGTCACACCGGGATTTCTTTCGAACAGAAATATTCCTTCATATCGACTGCAAAGCGCCCATGCCACGGCGCAGCCAATAACCCCGCCGCCGATTACAGCAATGTGAATATGTTCTGTCATTCCTGTTCCTCAGGTCTTATCCCACAGATATTTCGGGCGGGAGCACCACCCCGGTTCCGGTTTTGCGATGGCTGATTTTCCGGCTGAAAACGGGATCAGGAAAAAGATGCGTACAGGACTCTGTAGCCTTCATGCGACAAAAACGCATCAATGTTGTCCGGCAGATTCAGAGGGGTGACTAGAACGGGTGTTCCCGTGGAATCGAAAAAAATGATCCCGGGCAAACGTAGCATGATATTCTTTGAATGCCCCGCAGAGGCGACCTTGAACGATTGAGGCCCACGCCGGAATTGAACACCCAGGAATTCACAGAGCCTGGCGGCCATTTTTACCGGGTCTTTTTCACTCGCCAGGCAGAGGGTCAGGAACTGCCGCTCTTCCAGCAGGGACATGACATCCGGTGCCAGGCCTGTCAGGTCGATAACGGCATTTCTCCCTTTCAATTTCAGCGAAAAATCTGATTTTATTATCAGTTTTATATCATTTTTTCTGGTTTGATAGACCGGCGTGTCCATATCTTCAGAAAAAGATATTCCCGCCAGATCAAGAACGGTTTTTGTCAGTGCCCGCGGATCCCTGCAAGGCTTCATGGCTGTTCCACCATCTGCCGGAGAAGGGACATCCTTCGTTCGGACAGGGGGATAGTCAATCACCTTTATGCCTGCGCGCACCATATACTTTCGTATGGTCGTCGGGATATCCAATCCGGAAGCATCTCGCAGATTAATGACAATGTAACGTGTCGGGGGCATACGTGACACGCCTCCGGACAAACGAATGATCCAGTCACCGGAAATCCTTAACTGAATATCCCTGCCGACCACGAGAGGTTTGCCGCTTCCAAACACCTCCGGATAGGAACAGGCATGAATCGTTTTTTTGAGAGAGGACCTCAAATCGTCTTTTTTCGTAAGATGAACAACCCGGTAGTTTCTCCAGCCCGATTCTATCAGGTGAGCCATCCTGGCCGGCAGTTCGTTGTTGAGATCCACAATCACCCGCATGCCCTTTCGTGTGTCAATGATGGGAAATGAATCCGCACTGAGTTTGATCTGCCCCCCACTCTTTAACGGGATAAAGTGTTCACCGCTCTGCACCCATTCCTCTCCCATTTCCGTGAATATCCCGGCAAGATCGCCTGCTACCGGATTCTTCTTGCGGCGCCCCGTATGATTCCGTTCCTGAAGCCGGCTCGGATGGGATGTTTGAATCGGTGCCCGGACAACCTCCGGAGAATAAATCGGGAGTCTGATTCTCTGGCCCGGGTATATGGTGTTCAAATCTTTGACAGAGGGGTTTAACTTTTTGAAAAGATTGAGATAATCCTTGTATAAGGCGTCCTGTGGAATCCGGTACATCCCCTTGACAATACGGATGAGATAGTCGTCTTTTTTAACGGTGTACTCCCTGAAATTGATATCCCCGAGGTCTTCAATCCGTACGGCTCTTTCCTTCGTAGGGCCTCCTGCAAGCGGTGCGATCTTGAGAGGAATGATCAGCTTTTCACCCGGGTGAATCAGGTCAAGGTTATGCAGGGATTTGTTCATTTTTTTGAATACGGAAAGCAATTCAGCCAGATTTTGCTGTTGTAAAAGGCCTCTTTCTCGCAGGAGCTGCCACACATGGTCCCCGTTCCGAACCGTGTATTCCTGGGCCAGGACTTTCCGGTTATCCACCTCATGTATTCGTTCTCCGGCCTTTGTTTCTGCTGTCTTGGTCAGGGATATGGAATAGGTCTTCTCCTCTTCCTGCCCCTGCACGGCCCTGCCGAAGCAGAAAAGCAGTATCATTACCATTAATAGACGTATACCGGATCTAAAAACGCATGTGATCATGAGACAGTCCCTCCGAATGGGTGGGAGACGGAACCGCCTTTGGTTCAGGGTAAACATTTTTGTGCGGGGCGAGCCCGTTTAGAACGAGACACCTAAAACCTGCATATACTATTTTCAAAAAGGAAATTATGCTTTTAATATCAGC
>CAYTJI010000235.1:0-3852 GCA_964438065.1 uncultured Desulfobacteraceae bacterium
TTCGCCCTGACGGCCGCCCCGTTCTGCTTGTTGTTTTTTGTGTGGACCGGTGGCCCGTTGCGGTATGTGATGCTGATTGCAACCGGCTTTTCACTGCTTTCCACGATGCCGGTCATGCTTGTCATGGTACAGGAGCACGCGGTCACCAGTCCGTCGGCAGCCAACGGCCTGCTTATGATGGTTTCGTTCGTTGCCAGGTCGGTGATTGTCGCGGTCGTGGGAATGATTGCCGATCGGATCGGCCTTCGCGACACCTACCTGATCAGCGCCGGTATCGGGTTTCTGGGGATCCCTTTTATCCTGATGCTGCCCCGGGGAAACGGGCCGGGAAAAGAAAAAGCGGCGTGAAATTTTTCATGGGATGGATGCCTGCACCGGATGAGCCTAACGCTTTGAACCCAGGTATCTTTTAAACCATGGCCGTTTTTTCCGGAGGGCCTTCCTGATCTCCGGGAGTGTTTGCCTGGCGCTTTGGATTCCCTCTTCGATCAATTCTTCACACCTTGAGAATTCCGACCAGTGAACGTCTTTCGTGTCAGGAAAAATAGCGATATCCGCGGTTCGCGCCATCATTTCAGAGAGGTTTCGCGATGTGATCATATCGGCGCGGGAGATAATTTCAATTACGTTCGGGGATTCAAACGGGGGCAGCTTGCGCATGCATATCTCCACCGCGATGGTGAAATTCGCACCCATCCCGGGCAGAAACTGCACCGGTACCGGGCAGCTGATGCCGCCGTCGGTCAACAGGTCACCATCCCGCTCAAGCGGAGGGAAAAACCCGGGTATGGAACAGCTTGCCGCGACGGCGGGTATGATTTCACCGGTTCCGTACACAACATGATTGCCTGAGACCAGGCTGGTGGAAACGACGGTCAAGGGAATTTCCGTGTCTTCGATATGGCCCGGGTCAATAAGTCTGGACAGGACCTCCAGAAGACGGGCTTCCTTCAGCAGGGCATTGCGGTTCTGTGCCAGATTGATGACGATCCGCCTTTTTATGCTCTGCGTTGCGTGACCAAGAAATGAACCGTCATTCTTGCCATTTTTCCTGAGATAGTCAAAGCCGAGTTGTTTATAATAGTCTTCATCCAGTGTGGTTTTGAACCGTTGGATTAATGCTTTCGCATCGGGTCGCTGGGCGTACATGGCACCCACAACGGCCCCGATGGATGAACCGCTGATACAGTGGATCGGAATATTTTCTTCTTCAAATACCTTCAATATGCCGACATGGGCAAGACCCCTGGCACCACCGCCACCTAAAGCGATCCCGATTCTTGGGGGCATGGGTTTGTCCTCCCGATCGTTCCCGATGATCCGGATTTGCGTCCTGTGCCGCGGATGACAGGGCTTTTTCTGATCAATTCAAATTCGGTTGACAGCTTATATGGAATTCAGGCAAAGTTTCCATAAATCCCGTGTTATGGTTTGAGAACGCCGGCGGTCCGGAAACGGCCTGTTACCGGAAGAAAACACATATCGTTATCAATGTCTTTAGACGTCTCACGTTAAGGTGCGCGAACGAAATATGAACACGTCCATCCCGGTGACCGTTTGCCTTCAGGCCTTTGAACAAACGGATTCCAATGGTAATTCCCGGAGGTCCGTCCGCAGGGGTCACTGAAAGGAGGAACCTGAATGGCGGCGCGTTTTACCCGGACATCCCTGCCCGGTGTGATACTGGTTGAACCGGAGGTGTTCAAAGACTCCCGGGGATTCTTCCTGGAAACCTTCCATCAAGAGAAATATGCGGAAGGGGAGATACCGAAGACCTTTGTTCAGGACAACCATTCCCATTCTCGGCATGGGGTTCTTCGGGGGCTTCACTACCAGCTCGGACACGCTCAGGGAAAACTGATTTACGTGGTTACGGGACAGATATTTGATGTTGCCGTGGATATTCGGCTCGGATCTCCCACATTCGGGCAGTGGGTCGGCGTCCATCTTTCATCAGAGAACAAAAAACAGCTTTTTGTGCCCGAAGGCTTTGCCCATGGTTTCTGTGTCCTGACCGACAGCGCCGATGTCATCTATAAATGTACGGATTTTTATGCCACCGGTGACGAGCATGGTATTTTCTGGGCCGATCCGATAATTGGTGTTGACTGGCCGATTCAACATCCTGTTTTGTCCGAAAAAGACCGTAACAACCCGAAATTGGACGACATTCCGGAACAGTTCCTCCCCTCCTGGGAGGGGACGGGTGCTACAGGTCGCGGGGAGGATTCGTCCTGAGGTACGCGACGGCGTTTTTGAATATCCGGATCCCCTCTCCATCTCCGGACCCGATCGGTTTGTCCTGACGGGCAAGGGCCTGTTTCTCCCGGGTCCAGTCGGGATGGTTGGTATAATGATTGAACGCCTCCGGGTGGGGCATCAGTCCGAAGACCCTGCCGCTGGGGTCGCAGATGCCTGCAATATCATGCAGGGATCCGTTCGGGTTCTCAGGCCATCGCCCGTCAGCGGGGTTGCCCTGATCATCGGCATACCGCAGCACCACCTGGTTGGCGGAAAAAAGACGGTCCAGGGTGTCTTCAGATGTGTAGAATTTCCCTTCCCCATGCCTGACGGGCAGTTCCAGTTCCGTGATACCCCTGGTAAATACACACGGAGATTGCCGGTTTACGTTCAGCCTCACCCAATCGTCCACAAAGTTTCCCGAATCGTTACAGGTCAGCGCGACGCTCCTGTCACGGTAATCAAAATCCAGGCCGGGGAGAAGACCCAGGTTGACCAGACACTGAAAACCGTTACATATGCCCAGGATCAGTTTACCCCCTGCCAGGAATTGTTCGATGTCTTCGCCCAGATGGTGCCGCAGCTTCGTGGCCATCAGGACTCCCGCTCCGTGATCATCCGCCCAGCTGAAACCGCCACCGAAAACCAGGATGTGATAGTCGCAAAGGCGTATGTCTTCCCCGTATTTTCCTCTGGAGATGAGTTCGTTTATGTGGACCCGTCTGGATACAGCGCCTGCCTTTTTCAGAGAGAAATCAGTCTCGTAGTCGCAGTTCAGGCCATATCCGGTGAGGACGAGCGCCCTGATCGGACCGTGCGGCGGATTGCCGTTGCGAGCCTGTTCCGTCATATCAGTTCTCCGAAAGGTTTTTTCCAGGATTGTTTCAGAGCGAATATGTTTTCACTGATAACAGTCCGACCGGTGCCGTTCAGAAGAGAAAATTCGGGGGATTCAGTAATCCTGCCGATCAGGGCCATGTCCATGCCGGCAAAAACTTCTTCAAGGCGTTCTCTTTTTTCAGGGGCCGCCGTAATGATAAATCGTCCGCATGATTCGGAAAACAGGGCCTGACCAGCAGACAGCCCTTCGGCTCCGGGCAGGTGCTCCAGGTCGATTTCCATCCCCAGTTCGCCGGCCATGGCCACCATTGCCAGACTGACCGCCAGACCGCCCCGGGCCACGGCATGACAGGAACAGACCAGCCCTTCCTGAATGGCTTTGTGGAGTGTCCGGTATTGGGGGAGGAAGGCCCGGGCATCGACCGACGGCACGTGGACGCCAATGGCTCCCATCATCTGATAGTACTCGCTTGCGCCGAGTTCATTTCCGGTTTTCCCCAGGATATAGACCAGATCCCCGGGAAACCGGGGATCCAGTGTGACACATCCTGAGATGTCGCTAATGACGGTGCAGGCCGTGAACAGCAGCGTGGGCAGGCCGGAAACCTTTCGTCTTTCGCCGAAAGGGCCTTTCAGGTAACCGTCTATATACATACTGTCCTTGCCTGAAAGAAGCGGGATGCCATAGGCCAGGCAGGTGTCTCTCAGCGCCCAGTTGGACCGGACAAGTTGCGCCGCCTTGTATTTGCCGATGACTCAAAACGCCGGCAG
>CAYTJI010000236.1:0-3838 GCA_964438065.1 uncultured Desulfobacteraceae bacterium
CGTCTGCGCCCCTGCCGCCTTGCACCTGCCTGCTGCAGGCAGGTCTTCGGCAAACCCGACGCTTGCAGGATTTAGGTTTCAAATCTATTCTGACAGGCTGCCTGAAAAGCGGTACCGCCGGAAAACGTGAATAACCGCAGGAATATATTGAATATTTCGAGCATTATAATTTGAGCCTGACCTGTCTGCATGCCATGCACAGGCAGGCGCTGGTTTGGTGCAAAAGGGGTCACTTTTCAAAGGTCTCTCCAGATGTCTTGAGGCATGTAATGGCGCATATCCCGGACTACCGCCTGGCCAGAGAAAAAATGGTCAAAAGCCAGCTCATCCCGCGCGGCATCAAAGACCCCGGAGTGCTGCAGGCGATGGCACGTATTCCCAGAGATCGCTTTGTGGAAGAGGCCCTTGCCGGCGAAGCCTACAATGATCATCCGCTGCCCATCGGCAACAAACAAACCATCTCCCAACCGTATATTGTCGCCCTGATGACAGAAGCTCTGGAACTTACAGGAAAAGAAAAAACCCTTGAAATCGGGACCGGCAGCGGATATCAGACGGCCATCCTTGCGGAGCTTTCAAGAAAGGTCTACACGGTAGAGAGAATCCGGGCACTGATGGTCAAGGCAAGACGAATTCTGCAGGAACTGGGCTATACGAACATCCTTTTCAAGGCGTTTGACGGCACCCTCGGATGGAAGGAATACGAGCCGTACGACGCCATTATTGTGACGGCAGGATCACCGAGGATTCCGGAACCCCTCCTGGATCAGCTCGCGAACGGGGGCCGTATGATCATCCCTGTCGGAAACCGTTACAGTCAGGAGCTGATCCGGTTGACCAAAAAAAACGGTCAATATGTCGAGGACAATCTCGGCGGCTGCCGTTTCGTTGATCTCGTGGGCGTCCATGGCTGGAACGACCGGGACGACGCGCGATAACGCGGGCGCTGTGGCATCCGGAATCAATCCTCAATGGCAGCCTGAGCAGCGGCAAGCCGGGCAATCGGCACCCGGTAGGGGGAACAGGAAACATAGTCCAGTCCGGTTCTGTGAAAAAACTTGACCGAATTCGGGTCCCCGCCATGCTCACCGCAGACCCCGGTCTTGAGACCGGGCCGGGCCGTCCTTCCTTTTTCCACCCCCATTCTGACAAGCTGGCCAACCCCTTCCTGATCCACGACCTGAAAAGGATCACAGGTCAGGATTCCGTTTTCAATGTAGAACGGGAGAAACTTTCCCGCATCATCCCTGGAAAATCCGAACGTCATCTGGGTGAGGTCGTTGGTTCCGAAGGAAAAGAATTCCGCAAGCTCGGCGATTTCATCAGCAGTGAGGGCGGCTCGGGGCACCTCAATCATCGTGCCCAGGAGAAAATCAACCCGTTCCCCTCTTTCCTCAAACACCGTTTCCGCCGTCGTCCGGATAATCGCGGCCTGCCTTGCCAGCTCTTCCCTCGTGCTGACCAGGGGGACCATAATTTCAGGTTTCGCATCTATTCCGCGTTTTTTGCAGTCCAGTGCGGCTTCGATAATGGCCCTTGTCTGCATCTCGGTAATTTCGGGATAGGTATTCCCCAAACGGCAGCCCCGGTGGCCGAGCATGGGGTTGAATTCCTGCAGCGATACGACTTTTTCCTGGACTTTGTCCAGGGGGACACCCATCTCATCGGCCATTTCCTTCTGACTCTTTTCATCGTGCGGCACAAATTCATGAAGCGGCGGATCCAGCAACCGGATGGTAACCGGCAACCCGTTCATCACCACAAATATCTCGTCAAAGTCCTTCCTCTGCATGGGAAGAAGCTTGTCCAGAGCGTTTCTCCTCCCGGCTTCATCATCGGAAAGAATCATTTCACGAACAGCAATGATCCTGGCCGGCTGAAAAAACATGTGCTCCGTTCTGCACAAACCGATGCCCTGCGCACCGAAATTCCTGGCCACTTTCGAATCATGAGGGGTATCCGCGTTTGACCGGACCCCCAGTCGCGTAAACCGGCTGCAGAGCGTCATCAACTTTTCGAAATTACCGCTCAACTCCGGATCGCAGGTTGCCACTTTGCCTTCGAACACCTCCCCGGTTGTGCCGTTGAGAGAAATCCAGTCTCCCTGCTTGAGCACCCGGTCTCCAACGGTCACCGTGCGTTTTTTGTAATCAATGACCAGGCTCGCCGCCCCGCAGACACAGCACTTGCCCATGCCCCTTGCCACGACAGCGGCGTGAGAGGTCATCCCGCCGCGCGCGGTCAGGACTCCGGTTGCCGCGTTCATTCCCGCAAGGTCTTCCGGGGATGTCTCGATCCTCACCAGAATGACGTCTTCCCCTTTTGTCTTCCAGGTTTCCGCCTCGTCGGCAAAGAAAACGATCCGGCCGGCGGCCGCCCCCGGGGATGCGGGAAGGCCCTTGGCAAGCACCGTCGCACGGCCGAGTGCATCCTTGTCGAAAACCGGATGAAGAAGCTCATTGAGCTTTTCAGGTTCCATCCGAAGCAATGCCGTCTTTTCGTCAATCATTCCCTCGTCAAGCATCTCCATGGCAATTCGGACCATTGCGGTCCCGGTGCGTTTCCCGGTCCGGGTTTGCAGGATCCATAATTTCCGGTTCTGGATGGTAAATTCAAGGTCCTGCATCTCCCGGTAGTGGTTCTCCAGCTTCTGCTCCTCCCGGCACAGCTCCTTATAGATTTCGGGCATGGTCTCTTCCAGAGACGGGTACTGGTTCTTCCGTTCCTCCTCACTTACCCCTGCAAGCGCGGCCCATCTTCTTGAACCCTCAAGGGTAATCTGCTGAGGGGTCCGGATACCCGCAACAACATCTTCTCCCTGGGCATTGATCAGGTACTCGCCGTTGAAAATATTCTCTCCGGTCGCCGCATCACGCGTAAACGCAACTCCGGTTGCCGAGTCCTCGCCCATATTCCCGAAAACCATAGCCTGAACATTCACAGCGGTTCCCCAGTCTTCCGGGATTCCGTTCAATTTCCTGTAAACAATTGCACGGGCGCTGTTCCAGCTCCCGAATACCGCCTCCACTGCTCCCCAGAGCTGATCCCACGGGTCCGTCGGGAACTCTCTGCCGGTGTTGTCCCGAACAGCGGTCTTGAATCTTTCAACCAGCTCTTTCAAATGCCCGACCGAGAGTCCGGCATCGTTTTCAACCCCATCCCTCTCCTTGATCTCATCCATGATCTTTTCAAAAGGATCAATATCATCCTTTTTCTCGGGTTTCATTCCGAGAACTACATCCCCGTACATCTGGATCAAACGCCTGTAGCAATCCCACGGGAACCGTTCATTCCCGGATTTTTCCACAAGACCCTGGATCGTATCCTCATTCAGTCCGATATTCAGAACCGTATCCATCATGCCCGGCATGGAAACCCGTGCACCGGATCGCACAGAAACCAGAAGCGGGTTCCGGATACCGCCGAATTCAGCGTTCATGACCGTTTCAATATGTCTGATCCCGGCCTCGACCTGATCTCTGATGAGCGGGATGGCCGCATCCCGGCCTTTTTCGGAGTATATGGCACATACCTCGGTCGTAATGGTGAAACCCGGGGGTACGGGAATCCCGATCCGGGCCATTTCAGCGAGGTTAGCTCCTTTTCCACCCAAGAGATTCTTCATTTCAGCGGACCCGTCCGCCTTTCCATCTCCGAACAGATAAACATACTTGCTTTTCATAAAAACTCCTCCAGATCACACTCCGACAGTATTGAAATCAGCAATCTTCAAATAAAACCTAAAACCTGAAAGCGTCGCGTTTGCCGAAGACCTGCCTGCAGCAGGCAGGTTTTCGGCAAACGCGACGCTCCCGGAGGGTAAACTGTTTTCAAAAAC
>CAYTJI010000237.1:0-3294 GCA_964438065.1 uncultured Desulfobacteraceae bacterium
CTGCATATTCATTCGAAGGACTGTTCAGACGGAAAATTGGGCCTGCCGGAAATATTTAAAGAAGCCCGGCGCCGGGGCGTAACCGTCATCTCCATTACGGATCATGATTCCATTGACTGTCAGGAACACGCACAGGCCCTGGCTGAGCGTTTCGGCATGTATTACATCTCAGGGGTGGAGCTCAACATTTCATTTTCTCATCCGAAGTATCGAAACGGGAAACCGGTATCGCTGGACATGCTTGGATACGACTATGATATCCATGATCGCGCACTAGCAGAGAAACTCCGGAAGCTCAGGGCGTACAGGAAGAAAAGAGCGGAACAGATCCTTGAAAACATCAACCGGGAGCTGGCGAAAAAACATCTGGAACTTTTTACCCACAAAGACCTCGAAGCCATAGAGGAGACGGTTGACGGATCTTTCGGGCGCCCTCACATTGCGAATTACATGGTCAATAAAGGTATCGTTCCGGACAGGCAGGCAGCTTTTGATCTGTACCTGGTGAAATGCAATGTCCCGAAGATGCCGGTATCCCTTGAGGAAGCCTCCGCTTTGATCAGAGGGGCGGGGGGGAAGCTGATATTCGCCCATCCGAATAATCCCAAAGGCACCTCTCTGGTGAGTCTTACTCAGTCGGTCCGGGAACAACAGAAGATCATAAAGGAAAGAATGCTGCCGCACCTGGACGGCATTGAATGCTGGCATTCCAGCCATGATATGGCGACAACCGCGTCCTATCTGAATTTTGTGCGAAGGGAGAACCTGATGGCGACCGGCGGCTCGGACTGCCACCAGCAGCCGGTGATCATCGGAACCGTTAAGGTGCCCGCCTGGGTGGCGGAACAGTTCGGGGTGCAGAACGAATAATTCGGAGATAATGCGACTATACTTCCGTGAACCAGAAAAGACCCCATGCCCCGCCACCTGGTGATGAGAGCATTCTCAACCTATCAATTCTTGTGAGGACCCAAGAAACTCAATCAGCCCGTAAAGGGACCGTGCGTCCGCATAATCCCCTGATTTCCTTGGCCTTGCGAAAACATTTTCATTTCCGGATCGGAAATTCACCCGTGCCCCGAATTTCATTTATGGATGGACACTATTTATACAGTTTGGCTCTTTGGGTATGTCTACTGTTTGTGGGGGGATAGCTCCACTGAGGATGGGATTCGCCCGACGTCTCAACTGATTAAAACCAGACCGTAAAGGGGAGTCATTTCGGTACGGTCCGGCTCTGCATCACGGGTGATCAGATGATCGGTCCAGCCCGCTGTCTCAATCAGGCTCTCCACATTGATGCCAAATCCTGACATGGAAGGACGGGCATGCAGGGGGTTTCTGCAACGGCTTTCTTCCGACAGTGCCCGGCAGTATGGATGTTCATGACAGAAAATCTGCTTGCACGAGCCGCCGGCATAAGCCCTCGCTTCTGAAAACCCCATATTCACAGCTTGCTCTTCGATGCCTGCCGCGAGTTGGTGCAGGAGCCTGAAAACCTCGCGGCGTTCGCTGGAGAAGAGAAGATCGGAAGGAACCTCAACCTTGAAGAATAGGGCATTGCAGAATTTTTTCAGGAGTTTTCTGAATCCGTTGGGACCGGAAACATGGGGTGGACAGCTCATTGACATCCCGTAGCCTTCACACCGAGTCTCCCGGCACATATCGGACAGCCTGTTGTCGATAACAATATCCGCCGTTAAAACTATTGTCGCGGCTGTTACCCCCGATGCGAGCGCGCGCTGAACGAGCGCTTCCAGTTTTGGGTCCCTGCGTGTCAATGTATCTGACAACCGTTCCACCTTTTCCGTCAAAAAAGTCCCTTTTCCGGATCCGGGTTTCGGACACGTCCGAAACGACACGATTCGTTTAGGGGCAAGGCATTTGAGAAAAATACATGGCGAAGGTTATTCGTGATTTAGGGGAAATAGGCCTTTTCCGGAGACCGGATCGGGATCCCATTCCGGATTCGCCTTCGCACGCTTTATTTATCATTGTTGATACCATTCTGTCAAACATATCCTTGAGTGGGGTCAGCCCTTGATATTTGACATGTTGTCGCGTACGGTTTTTAAATCATTATTCAACCTTCTGTTTTTCTATAAATTTTCTGCGTTTGTCATACCCGTCTTATTCTTCAGAAAATGAATGATCAGATCCCTGCCGTCACTTTTTCGCCTGAGAATTTCATTAGACCTGAGCCCGAAATACTTTGAAACGGCTTGTAATATTTCTTTAGCCTCATACCATGTGAGCATCTTTTTTCAGACTATCCGAAATATCATGGTATCGCTCCGATCCCTGCCGTCTATCCATGGATAACCTCCCCCGGATTGAATCCCGCGGATGATCATATCTTGTCCCTTTTCAAAAATGAACGACTTGTTGTTGATGTACAGAGACGTGGCCAATTGACAAACCCAGCCGTTACCGGATTGAGGTGGACATATCAGGTCAAGTGTAAAAGGAATAGCACTTCAAATCACCAGAATCGCCTTGTGTCAGATTTGAAAAAGGTCTCCGCTTCAGCGTCGTCTGCGGTTGAAGAACTACAGCAGTGAAGCGGAGCCGAATTCCTGCTCAGGATAAAATGCTCGCTGTCATTCAATTCCAAGGGGCCTTGGCATAAGAAAAGCCTTGAGGATTTTTTGGGGGCTTTATAGACTATATTTGTCAAATATCAAGGGCTGACCCCATTAACTAACTATATATTGACAACAAAAATGTGATCGACTATGTTCTGACAGACCGTTCAACAGGCCACCAGCTTTGTTCAGGCCATACCGGGGGGGTTAATGAACACGATCATAAGCGACCTGCAGGATCCCGGCTCATTACCGGACCGGACGGAAAATGTGTCCGTGCTGCAAACGCACATATCGGTTGTTTTTGTTGCGGATTTTTTCGTGTACAAGATCAAAAAACCGGTTGATTTCGGGTTTCTCGATTTCTCAACACTTGAGAAAAGGAAATATTACTGCGAGCAGGAAGTGAAGCTCAACAGGCGATTGTCACGGGGCGTTTATCTGGATGTCCTGCCCGTGCTGTACGACGGGACAAGGCACAGTCTCAAAGGCGGGGAGGGCGAAGCCGTGGAATATGCGGTGAAAATGAAGCGCATCCCGGACGAAGTGTTGATGAAATCGCTTTTTTATGTCCGCGCACTTACGGAAGGGCACCTGAAAACAGTCGCCGACCGGTTGGCCGCTTTCCACCTTCAGGCAGAGCGCAGCCCGGAGATCGACGTATTCGGCGAAGCAGTGAAATTCAAGATAAACACGGATGAAAATTTTG
>CAYTJI010000237.1:3304-3833 GCA_964438065.1 uncultured Desulfobacteraceae bacterium
AGAAATACATTGACATGACGATCGGACAAAATGAATTTGAGAGCATCAGGGAATGGACCGATCGTTTTTATGAGACAAACGAAGACCTTTTTTCCTCAAGGATAACCGAAGGCAGGATTCGGGACTGTCACGGGGACCTTCATATGGAACACATCTGTTTTACGGATGATCTGGCTGTCATCGACTGCATTGAATTTAATGAGAGGTTCCGTTACAGCGACACCGTTGCGGACATTGCCTTTCTGCTCATGGATCTGGAATTCCATGGCGGCCGACAGGAGTCGGAAATCCTGTGGAATATGTACAAAAATGCCGCCGGAGAAGAACAAGATGTGGATTCCCTGCTCACCTTTTACAAAATTTACCGCGCTTTTGTGCGCGGTAAAGTCAACAGTTTCCAGGTGGATGATGACACCATAAGTCCTGACCGGAAGGATGAAGCCGTGCGGACGGCCAGAAAATATTTCCAACTTGCCCACTCCTATGTGGAGGGAAACAACCCATGAAGACAAAATGGTTTATCGGTTCT
>CAYTJI010000238.1:0-3830 GCA_964438065.1 uncultured Desulfobacteraceae bacterium
CCATGGAGTGCTGCAGCACATTCTGCGCGTAACTCGATCGATATTTCAGGCGTCCGATGAGTTTGATGAGGTCGTGACTGATTCCGTGCACGCCTACATCGAACGCCGCTTGTTCCCCGGCCTCCACTATGGCAGTTTCCACTTCCTTGCTGACTTTGGATACGACTTCCTCAATTCTGGCAGGATGGATCCTCCCGTCTTCGATTAATTTTTCAAGGGAGAGTTTAGCTACCGCCCTTCTGACCGGGTTGAATCCGGACAGGATTACGGCTTCCGGAGTGTCATCCACAATCAGGTCAATTCCGGTGGCCGCTTCAATGGCGCGAATATTCCGGCCCTCTCTGCCGATAATCCGTCCTTTCATTTCATCGTTTGGCAGGTTGACAACGGAAACGGTCTTTTCCGCCACATAGTCTCCGGAATATCTTTTCACAGCAAGCGCAAGAATTTCCTGGGCTTTCCGGGTACCTTCAGCCTTGGCTTCATTTTCTATCCTGCGTATCAGCTTTGCGGCATCGTGTCTGGCTTCTTCCTGCATGGCGTCGATGAGAAGTTTCTTCGCATCTTCGGGAGAAATCCCGGCCAGCTTTTCCAGCTTTTTCCTCTGTTCCGCGACCAGCTGTTCAGCCAGGTCCCGGTCCCTTTTCACTTGCTTTTCCATCCTGTCAATGAATTTTTCCCGTTCGGAAATTCGGCTCTCTCTCTTTTCGAGCTGATCGATTTTTCTCTCAAGATTCTCTTCTTTGTGAAAAAGGCGTTTTTCCTGGTTCTGCAGCCGGTCTTTTTTTTCTTTGGTCTCTTTTTCAAACTCCAGCTTCATCTGATAGACGGCGTCTTTGGCTTGAAGCGTGGCCTCTTTCTTGATTGTCTTCGCCTCTTTCTGGGCCTCGGCCAGAATCTTCTTGGAATATTTCTCAATTGCGTCGATCCTGCTTTCCACGATTTTTTTTCGCAAAAAAAAGCCGATAAGGACACCGCCCATCAGGCTGACCGGGATGAGGCCAATAATGTAAATTGTGCTCATGATAAAGTCATTCTCCTGATTTGGATGGGCTCGAAAGCCGTTTTTCGACAGACAGGGTTCAGAAAGACAGCGTCTGCCGATGCGACTATTGCTTTTCGGAACGGTTCCGAATCATTAAACTTCAGGTGTTCATTGAATAAAGAAAAGGATTAAAGGAGGGATAATCCTGAACGGAGTGGGGATGCCCCTGAAAAGCAGTACGAGATTTTTGAAAAATGGCCGCCTTTGCATCCATTCGGCGCCCGCCTGTAGATGGCCTGTCTGCCGTCGTCCAGGCGGGACAGGCAGGCTCGCGGACAGGTCAGGCTCAAATTATAGCTCTCGAAATATTCAATATATTCCGTGGGTATAATTTTCGACTTGCCCTGCTCGTCGTCCAGGATCTTCGCCTTGACTTGGCACAAAATCGGTCATTTTTCAGAGATCTCAGTACATTTAGTTTTGCTTAACTGTCGTCATCTTTCCAACTTGTTCACCATTAAGACGCTCACGTTTCATCAGTGGATAGACACAAAATGAATATATTATCACACTTGGTGTTATGGTATGCCCTCTTAATCTCTTATCTCTATTCAGACTACATACTAATATTTTGATTTCCAGGACGCAAGTCGAAAATTGGATATCCGCGGGGAGGTGGATCTCCCGGCCGGGTTTCCAGGACCGTCCACCGGAGGGAATTATTTATCCCCCTCAGTTTCAACAGAACCGATCCTCACGTTGAGCGCCCGTGCACGGCTTTGAATCTCCTCCAATAAATTCTCACGCTCCTTTATGGCCTGGAAATATTCGCTTGCTATGTGAAAGGCGGCCAGTATGGCTGTCTTGGTTTCCGAAAGACCTCGGGAATGGTCCCTGATTTCCTGGAATCGTTCATTTACATACTCAGCGACCTGCTGGACATGCGTTGCCCTTTCTTCACTTTTTATGAGGTACTCGTGGTCCAGAATTCGGACTTTTACGGGCTGTTCCAAAATCAGTTCCTCAAAACATAATGGCACGATCGACATATGTCCGGTTGTGAAATAGGGCCGAATCTCTCGTGGGTGGGTCGTTGATTGATAATCTCCTGAAAAATCAGCCAACGGCGGCGATTTCGGGACAGATGCGGTTTTTATGTGCCAATTTGCTCAATTTTTTCCAGCATGGCAGAGATTCTTTGTTTCGCCTTTTCTCTATTTGCCTCCATTCTGTCGATGCGGTCGGTCAATTCGGCTGCTTTCCCCTCCTGAACTGCCAGTTGTTCGGAAAGGCGAGCCTTTTCATTTCTCAAACGGGATACCAAATCAACAAGAGCATCAATCTTATTCTCAAGTAACTGGAATTCATCCAAATCTTCTGTATCATGCATCATCATTTCTTACCTCGGAGGGAGCAGACCGGGCTGTCCTCATGCTGAACCCATTGAAAAATGACCGATTTTGTGCCAAATCAAGCGGAAAATCCCCAGTACCAAACGAGGAAGGCGAAAATCATAACCGCAGGGATATTATGAAATATTTTGAGGGTTATAATTCTCGCATGACCTGTCCGCGTGCCTGGCTGTCCCGCCTAGACGACGGCAGACAGGCAATGCAGAGGCAGGTGCCAAGTGGGTATAAAAGTGGTCGTTTTTCAAAGGATTTGTTTTCAGTTTGCGTTTCCAAATGGCCGGGCGAAAACCCGGAAAAAGGGCCGGTTGATGTCCGCCTTTCAGGGTTGCATGCCTTGCAGCCATTCCGGAAACGTTTTTATAGGAAAATATTCATTCCTAAATTAGTGTCCATCCAGAGATGATCATTTTCGGCCAAGATTAACGCATGCGAAAAAAACCGCCCCGATTAAATACGCTGCGCTGTCACTATCGTGAATTTAATGGGACAGGCAGGCATATGATTGATATTCCGAGGATTATTTTTTTCGCGCAACGCGGATATTGGCCAAAAGGGCCTTTTATGGATGAACACTAATTATTATCTCTTCCAATACATAACGTCAATAAAAAAGGCAAGCACTCACGGCGCTTGCCTTTTACTGCGATTCAAGAAATCGGATTATTGTATTTTTTCAGCTACTTTAATGCGGACCATAGCCCTTTTCAAGGCGGCTTCGGCTCTCGCAAAGTCAACTCCTTCGCTTGTACGGTCTTTCTGCAGACGTTCAGTGGCCCTTTCCATCGCCTTCTTGGCCCGGTCGACGTCGATTTCCTGAGCTTTTTCAGCTGCGTCTACAAGGATGGAGACGTTGTCATCGGAAACCTCAACAAAGCCGTCCGTGACAGCCACATAGACCGTTTCCTCCCCCACGGAATACCGGAGTTCGCCGGGGACAATGCCCGAAAGAAAAGGAATGTGACCCTCAAGAACACCGAACTCACCGAGTGAACCCGGTGCGACGACAACATCGACCTCCTGGCTCACCGCTATCTTTGCAGGTGTAACAATTTCCAGATGTAGTTTTCCCATGAATCACTTACCTCTAATTCCCGGCAGCCATTTTTTCCGCCTTCTCCTGGGCTTCCTCAATAGTACCCACCATGTAAAAGGCCGCCTCGGGAAGATCGTCATGTTTGCCTTCGATAATTTCCTTGAACCCCCTGACGGTGTCTTTTACTGCGACATATTTTCCAGGAGTACCCGTGAAGGTTTCGGCCACATGAAAGGGCTGAGACAGAAATCGTTGCATTCGCCTAGCGCGGGCAACGATCAGTTTGTCTTCATCAGACAGTTCGTCCATACCCAGGATTGCAATAATATCCTGAAGATCTTTATATTTTTGAAGAATCTGCTGAACCTGTCTTGCCACGCTGTAGTGGTCTTCACCCAGG
>CAYTJI010000239.1:0-3824 GCA_964438065.1 uncultured Desulfobacteraceae bacterium
ATCACAGGATCATCCGGGTTTGCCAAGAGCCTCTCGAGTTCCTGTTCCGGCGATTCAACGACTTCGGGCGTCACCAGAAATTTTTTCACACCCATGCTGGGAAGTTTCTTTTCATACGGGATCAGGACCTTTTCAATTGCACTGACCAGCCCTCTTGCACCGGTCTTCTCTTCGGCCGCCATCTCCGCAATCCTGGCCAGGGCCGCTTCCTCGAATCGGATATCGATCCCGTAGGCCTTGAAATCCAATCGCTTGCTGATGATAATGGGGTTGTTCAGATTTTTCAGAATCTCGGTCAGATCCTCCTTTGAGAGTTCATCGAAAACCACGATAACCGGGAGTCGGCCGATAAACTCCGACTCAAATCCATATTCGATCAGATCCTGTGCAGAGACCTCCTTCAGGATTTCCCACGGCACCTCCGAGGGCCTGACATCCGCCTCAAAACCGATACCCTGACTCCGGAGCCTTTTTGCGATGATTTCGGCCAGATCGCCGAAGGCTCCGCTCATAATGAAAAGGATGTTCTTTGTATTCACAACCCGTTTTTCCCGTTTTCCCGTCCTCCGGTAGTTTTCAATGGCCTGGATCTGGGAAATGGGATCGTGGGAAACCTTCAGGTCAACGTCCGTCTCCTCCATGGGTTTGAGCAATGCCCTCTGCACCCCGGTTCTGGACACATCATGACCGATAAAATTCTTGGACGAGGCGATCTTGTCAATCTCATCAATGTATATGATACCGTTTTCCGCCCGGTCAATGTCTTCATCGGCTTCATAAACGAGGTCACGGACCAGGTCTTCCACATCGCCGCCCACGTAACCCGTTTCACTGAATTTTGTCGCATCGCCCTTTGCAAACGGCACACCCAGTTTCTGGGCAATCAATTTGATGATATATGTCTTTCCCACACCGGTAGGGCCGATCATCAACACATTGTTCTTGATCATCCCAACCCGCGAGGCTTTCTTTTTTTCCGACTTTTTTCTGGCGTGTTTGATCCGGTTGAAATGGGTACAGATCTTCGTAGCCAGGACCGCCTTGGCCTCCCTCTGTTTGATCACAAAACTGTCCAGGTAGGCTTCAAGATCCTCCGGCAGCAGATCAAAATCGAACAGGACCCCGGATTCCTTGCTCTCTTTTCCGTCTTCCGTCCCGGCGGCCTCATCGGTCCTGGGAAAGAAGAACGGCGAAATGATCTTTATGCGACTGCCGTATTTCTTGGAAAGATATTCGCTTAGTTCTTTTTCCAGTTCCCTCTGATTCGGGATCCGTCCGCTGCTGCCTTCATTTTCGGAAGGTGTCTTCTTGTCTTTCATATTCCTGACTCCCGGTAACCGACTTCAACCTCAATATATTCATTGCGTTGTGGGATTTCAAGCATTATGTTCCCCTGTATTCTGTTGACTCACGCTCCTGATTCCTCTATTTTGTAAACCCGAACGTTTGGTGGAAGTCCGGGCAGATGCACCGGCCGGGGGAGCCGAGCATCATTCAACACCCAGACAGACAACAGCGTGCCGGGAAGAATCATACCCGAACGGATTGAGCTGCCAGCACAAGGGATTGAAAAATGGCTGCCAGACTGGAAATCAGGTTGAAAAAATCCATGTTTGACGCTGAAGGCGCCGGTATCCGGAAAAAAGCCGGGGAATATTTCAGCGTTGAACTTACGGACGTCCGGGTAATACGGGTATTAATTATCGATGCCGACCTGACCGTGGAGCAACTGGACAAAATCCGGACTGAAATATTCACAAACCCTGTCACGGAAGAGTCCTCGTTTTCGCCCTTGAGCTCTGACTTTGACTGGGTGATATGGGTCGGATTGCGGCCGGGGGTCCGCGACACACAGGGAAGCACGGCGCGCGAAGCGATTGAAGATCTTCTGGGTGTCCGGTTCAGTCCCGATGAGGCGGTCTATACATCCAGACTTTATGAAATCCGGGGTGCTGTCCCAAGAGAAGCGATCGACAAAATCGCCGAGGAACTTCTCGCGAACGGAATTATCCAGCAGTGGAAGATCTTTTCAGCGGAAGAATGGGACAGAGAAAACGGCATCGGGCTCAGTGTGCCCAGGGTTATCCTGGACCACGAACCCGAGGTCCGAGTCATTCCCATCACCAGTGACGAAGAGCTCAAACGCATATCCCTTGAACGGAACCTCGCACTCCAGGACAGGGACATCCCCGTGATCCGCAATTACTTTTCCCGAAAAGACATCCTTGAGGACAGACAAAAGGTAGGCCTTGGTCTTCCCACGGATGTGGAACTGGAATACATCTCCCAGGCCCGCAGCGACCACTGCAACCACAACACCTTCAGGGGCCTGTTCCGGTATCATGACCTGTCCACGGGCCGCAGGGAAACCGTGGACAATCTTTTCAAAACCTGTATTGAAGCCCCGACACTGAAAATCAAGGAGCGGAAAGACTGGGTCAAGTCCGTTCTGTGGGACAACGCCGGGGTGGGGACTTTTGATGAGGATCATTATTATGTCATTACCGGGGAAACCCACAACAGTCCCTCGAACATGGAGGCATACGGCGGCGCCATTACCGGCATCGTCGGCATATACAGGGACCCGATGGGTACGGGTAAAGGTTCCAGACTGATCCTCGGTATGTATGGCTACTGTGTCGGGCCCAGAGATTATGATGGGGACCTGACCCCCCATCTTCATCCCCGCCGTCTGCTGGACGGCGTGATTGAAGGGGTCAGGGACGGCGGGAACAAGAGCGGAATTCCCACACCGTACGGCCTTCTGCTGTTCGACGAGAGTTATCTGGGAAAATGCCTTGTCTTTGTCACGGCCCTGGGGATCATGCCCGCGCGGATCAAGGGAAAGCCGTCATACGAAAAAACAACACGCCCCGGAGACCTGATTGTCATGAGCGGGGGCCGGGTGGGGAAAGACGGGATCCACGGCGTGACCGCCGCCTCGGAAACCTACAGCGAACACACGCCTGCCGGACATGTCCAGATCGGAGATCCTTACACCCAGAAGAAAATGCACGATTTTCTGCTTGAGGCCAGGGATGAAGGCCTGATCGCTTTTATCACGGATAATGGCGGTGGGGGACTTTCATCCTCCATTGGAGAATCCTCACGCTTCAGTAACGGATGTCTGGTTCACCTGGACCGGGTTCCTCTGAAATACGAAGGGCTGGATCAGTGGGAGATATGGGTGTCGGAATCTCAGGAGAGGATGACGATTGCCGTTCGACCCGGGGATGTGGAACGATTCATGGCCCTTTCGGAAAAACATGCTGTGGAAAGTACCATTATCGGAGAATACAATGACTCCGGGTATCTGCAGCTCCAATACAAAGGAAAGACATGTGCGTATGTACGGATGGACCTCCTGGAATCCGATTTCCCCCAGTGGGAATTCGATGCCGAATGGATTCCACCGGACATCCGCGGGCTGACCGAACCCGTTCTGAAAGAGCCTGCGGACTTCGGCGGGGTCCTGCACACGATCCTCTCCAGACCCAACATATGCGCCCGGAACTGGATTGCGAGGCAATACGACCATGAGGTTCAGGGAGGCAGCGTCATCAAGCCGCTGGTGGGGAAAAAACGGGATGTCCCCACCGACGCAGCGGTCATCCGGCCGGTGCTCGAATCCGACCGCGGCATCGCGGTTTCCCAGGCACTGATCCCGTTCTATTCGAAGATCGACACCTACCATATGACAGCGGCCACAATTGACGAGGCGGTCCGGAAAGTCGTGGCTGTCGGGGGGGATCCGGATGCCATCGGCGGTGTTGACAACTTCTGCTGGCCGACGATCGAATACGACCCTGAAAAAAATCCGGACG
>CAYTJI010000240.1:0-3818 GCA_964438065.1 uncultured Desulfobacteraceae bacterium
TTCACATTGGATTTCCTTTAACCCGCACTTATCCCATTGCGGGATCCCTGGCTAATGGTGATTTCAGTTCAACCTGAAAAGGGAAGGAGTCCCGTTTTTCCGGACGCCCCTGCCTGGAACCCTACTCTTCCATAAGCATAAATTTCTTGAATACCATCCGCTCATACATCCTGCACAAAAAGGCCGAAGGCCTCTTTCCCAGGCCCAGGTCTCTGAGCCTGCAGTAGATGTGGAGTGGATTCATAAAGTGTTTGAAAGCCTGTGCCATAACAGAATCCTGATTACACGTTTCAGTCCATATCCCCCTGTCTCAAGGCGGTATTTATCCGCGCGGGAGCACGCAGATATCGCCGGGTTCTGCGGATTACCTGTTCCGGAAGACTCTTCTGCGCCCGACCGCGGCCATGCCCACAAGCCCGATTCCGAAGAGCAGCATGGTGGCCGGCTCCGGGATGGGTACATTCCCGCTGTCAATTGGGTCATAGGTGATCTCAAGCGTGGACCGGTCGATGTAGAAATCGCCCCACAGGGAAACCAGGGCCACGGTAAATGCACCGTCTTCAAGGGCTTTTGCCGACACACCGTACGAATAGTCGCCCTCGTCTACCTCCCCGAACCAGAAGTCTTTGCTTTCCGTAAAAGAGACCGCCACCTCAAACCAGTCGCACCCGTCATCCCGCAGGGAGAGGGTGAGATTTCCGGAAAGCACTTCTTCGGCCGGCGGATCAAAATCAAAGTGGTGCGTCCACACGAGATAGTCCCCGCTCCATTCCAGAAAATTTACATCGCTGCCCCCATACCTGAAATCATCTTCCGGGCTGTCTGTGCCTGTAGCCGTAAACTCGATTGTGTCCGTGAGAACCAGCGGCGTTGAATACGCCGTGCCACACACAATGAAAACAAGTACGAAACCCGCTAAAAAACATAGGAACTTTTTCATTTGGCTTTCCTTCCGTGTTGGGTGTTGTCGAGAGATGAAAAAACGGACGCTCCCCCGGAGATATATAAAGGCTGCTCCGTGAAGCCACTTTCATTCGGGCAGCCTCCCTGTCTACACGTCTGACGCTCGTTTGTCCCGCGTTTAACCTGTTTGTCATGCACCGCTCTTTCCCTTTACGCAAAAGACATACCGGAACCCGCCTGGATCGGGCGTTGCGGCAAAAAAAACGAATGTTATTTTTTTATATGAAAGATCAATACGTTACATGCCAATCCAGAGGCCTGTCCTTTCGCCTGACCGACCATCCCGGCGGGTTGGAACCGATTGCGAAAAACTTTACCACATTTTAGATGTAAAAAATTACCACAATATGGTATTTATTTATATGTTCTCGCCCTGAAAAATATCGCCCGACTTTTTCGACAAGAGTCCGCGCCGTTTTATTTCCTGTTTTTCGTAAAATCACATGCGTTGAACAAGGGGATCAGACAGGACTGCGGCTCTGATTAGCAAGAAACATGCCGCAATCGCCGAATGGCCGGCAGAAAAGGCAGGGAGGCCAGAGAATTGTTTTTAGCTGAAAATGCAACCGGTTATGGCTGACATCATCTTTACGGCCTCTTCCGGAAGGAAGAATCCGGGGGAAAAAGGTGGGTGTGTAATTAATTACCACATTTTATGCGTAATTATTTGCCACTTAATGGTAAACAATTATACATTTCCGTCATTAGGCCGGGGATCTGTCAGGGTTTGAGATTAAACTCGTCGATACGGTTGAGGAGGGTTTTATAACTGACCTTAAGCAGCTGAGCCGCTTTTTTTCTGTTCCACTGGGTTTCCTTGAGCGTATCCAGGATGGCCTGGCGCTCTGCCTCTGACACAAAGGCCTTGCTGATTTTCTTCAGAGAAAAATCCCTGCTGCTGAAGGCCTTCCGGACCTTGTCGTCACTCCAGTGCTGGTAAGGAAGGTAGGTGCTTGAAAAAGACCGGGCGTCATTCCTTCTATTCACCTGGGCGGCTTTCAGATCCTTGAAAGCGAAACTCCAGTCCCGAAGGATAATGGCCAGCCGGATCACGTTCTCCAGCTCTCTCACATTCCCGGGCCAGGGGTATTCCAGAAAAAGGTTGGCGATGTTATCCGGAACCTCCAGGGGTTCCTTCCTGAACTCATAACAGTACTTGTTGATGAAATAGTGGGCGAGCAGGAGGATGTCGTCTTTTTTTTCCCTCAGGGGAGAGGCCTTGATATGGACAATGTTCAACCGGTAGAAAAGATCTTTTCTGAAAGTCCCTTCGCGCACCTTTTTCTGGAGGTCTGAATTTGTCGCCGCAACCACCCGCGTGTCAATGATCTTGTCCTCGGTTCCTCCCAGCCGGGTAAAGCTCTTGTCCTCAAGCACCTGAAGAAACTTGACCTGGAGTGAGAGAGACAGGTTGCCGATCTCATCGATAAACAAGGTGCCGCCATGGGCCATCTCCAGCCGGCCGGGCTTGTCCTTGTGGGCATCCGTAAAGGCCCCGCGCTGAAACCCGAAGACCTCGCTCTCGAGCAGTTCATCCGGCAGGGCCCCACAGTTGATCTTGACAAGCGGGCCGTTCCTGCGGGCGGAATGATAGTGAATGGAGCGGGCGATCAATTCCTTCCCGGTGCCGGTTTCACCGGTGATGAGAACCGTGATATCCTTGTCCGATACATTTCTGATTTTCTGGCGGATGGCCAGGCTTTCCCGGCCCTGGCCGATCAACACCTGAAAATTGGGGCGGTCGCGGCCTTCTTCCCTGTATTTCAGGGCCTTCTTCAGGATACCCGCCAGTTCCTCCCTACCGGGGTCCGGTCCCACGAAGTGAATCCCGTCAAAAGGGACGCTGGAAAACCCGCTCGGGCCGCAGACCTGTTCACAAGAGGTCAGAACCGGAAGTGCGGGATCAATAATTTTCAGTTTGTGAATACACTTCAGCGTGGTTTCCGTGTCCGGGGAAGGACCGATAACGACCACCTCAGGATTCAGGGTCTTCAGTTGATCAATGGGCCTGTCAGGGGCCGCCGTGCACCACTGGGTAAACCCCAGATCTTTTATTTTTCTCTCCAGCCTGGAAACAGCGGATGGATTCGAATCGATTATAAGGATGTTTGGATTATCGCCCATAGTCTGTCCGATGCGGGTTCACGGATAGAGACCTTTGAAAAGCGACCACTTTTGCACCAACTCGGCGTCAGGCTCAAATTATAATCCTCGAAATATTCAATATATTCCTGCGGTTATAATTTTCGCCTTTCTTGATTTGGCCCAAAATCGGTCATTTTTCGAAGATCTCGGATAGAGACCTTTCAGAAGTGACCCTTTCCGTGCGAAACGGGGCGTCAGGATCGGAGACGAACCCGGTTCTTCATAAAATCATCGTGAGAACAGGAGAACATCACCGCGCAGTATGATCGACTGCTGTTGGCACGGAATCGAACATTTCAAAGGTCCTGACGAAAATACTCATCGGCATGTTGGACAGAATGCTGTAGAAATTTTTTACGGTCTGAAGATCACAGGAGACCTTTGAAACACGCCGCGCTTCGGCCGACTTCCGCGTCAGGATACACGACCTGTATTTCTCAAATTGAATCCGCACGGATGTCAGCCCATTTTCAAAGGTCCCGCGTATCAGGAAATGCACAGCCTCTCCGGAGGGGGAGGCTGTTTTGACTGAGATCGTATCGCCGTCCCAAACATAGGCCTGACTGCCCCAATTGTCAAGGAAAACAGGGCCTCCGTGCCTGTAGGCCGTCCCCTTTCCGGGAAGAATAAGGAAGGCATTTACTGCCGCACGCCGGGCTCCACCTTTTCAGAGATGGTCGAGTCCATGGCGACGGACACTGAAGAAGATC
>CAYTJI010000241.1:0-3816 GCA_964438065.1 uncultured Desulfobacteraceae bacterium
TCAAAAATCCCAGCCTTTATGGCCTCATTCAAATTGATGCGTATCATGCAAGCCCGACATTCCAATAACTTGCTGATATTAAAAGACTAAATTCATTTTTGAAAATAGTTTATGCAGGATTTAGGTTTAAAAAGACCGGGCCGGTGTTTTCAGGATGTTTCCATCACTTCAACTTTTTCGCCCGAAAAGATCTTCATCAACCGGCTTTCCCGCGCCGAGACCAGCCTGTCGCCGGGTTTTATCCCGGCAGACTTGAAGCAAAAATATTTTTCATTTTTGCCGATGATTTCAACAGGGATGACCTGTGCTTCATCCCTCGAATCAATCAGGACAACCAGCGGCTTGTCCTGATGCCGGAGCAGACAGGAAAGAGGCGCGATCAATCCCGTTGCCCTGCCGGTTAAAAGCCTTGTTTCAATCCTGGCATGGTAAGGCAGGTCAAAAGGAGAACGCGGGAGCCGTATGTTGCAGATCCCCAGGCTTTCCCTCCCGGCGGAAGGGTAAATGGCAGACACGGCCGCGGCCATCCTTTTGCCGTTAAAGGAAAGTTCCGCCCGGGCGCCTGTCTTGATTCTCGTGAAATCTTCCGGTGCCATGTGGACGACGACTTTCACCCCGTCATCCGGACAGACCAACTGAAGGATTGTCTTTCCGGGCGCCACCAGGTCACCGGCGGACAGGGTTCTTTTGCTGACAATGCCGGTAAAAGGGGATTTTATCATGGTATAATCCAAAAGGACCGCTTCCCCGGCCTTTTGGGCCTTCAGTGAATCAATGCTGCTCTTAAGGGCCAGGATACTCTTCCGGGTCGCGTCAAGCTCAGATAGGGCCATCCGGTAATTTTTCTCGGAGATGTCCAGTTCTTCCCTGCCGATGGCTTTTTTGCTGTAAAGGATCTTATTGCGATCAAAAATTCCTTTATTGGTGTTTGCAGCAGACTCGAGGCCCGGGATTTTCATCTTCAGCGCGGCGTGATTGTTTTTCGCCGACAGAATCAAGGCGTCCGTCTGTCTGATCCGCTCGCGTATTTCACGGTCATCGATCTTCACGAGGATATCGCCTTTGTTTACCCGGTCGCCTTCGTCAACAAATATGTTTTCAATAAACCCCGAGACCTTTGATATAATCTTGCTTTCGGTTACCGGAACGATCTCGCCCAGGTATCTCACATCCAGATCCAGTTCGCCGGCATTGACCTGGGCCGCGTGGACCACGGTCGTATAGGCCTTTGGCGGTCGCACCACGGAGAGTTCATGTTTCCTTTTCCTGATTAGGGCAGCCAGCGCAATGGCCAGGAACAGGACAGCAATCATGATTATAATGCGTTTTCTTTTCATAGGTCGTCCATTCAGTACAGGCATCTAACTGATATTGCGAGGATTATTTTTTCCGGCATGGCAAAACGTTTGGGGAAATTGCATTCTCGGACAGCTTCCCGGCATGATCTATTGTTGGGTGCGACATGCGCATTTTTATTGACCCCGTGGCCAGTACATAATGATCGCGACACCAATTAAGGCAACGAAACCACCAAGTATATCGAATCTGTCGGGTGCAATTTTATCCACCTTCCAGCCCCACAAAATTGAAAGAACAATAAAAACTCCACCGTATGCTGCATAAACACGTCCAAAATGGGCTGGCTGTAAAGTTGGAACGATGCCGTAAATAATAAGTATAACCGCACCAATTATTCCATGCCACAACGATTTTCCATTACGTAACCAAAGCCAGACAAGATAGCCCCCACCGATTTCACACAGCCCGGCCAACACAAAATAAAAAAAGGATTTGATTGCAGCAAACGCGTTCATTTACCTCCTCCACCCGGGGTCAAATCTCAATAAGCGTTCCCGGTCATTTCTCGTATATTGTCGCGTCCAAGGCGATCCAGCAATTTTAGCCTCCTAAAATTGATGGCCGGGAGAGTGACCTTGCCGTCTTTTTGAAACATGGAAAGATGGTAGGAAACCCTCGGCGTTTCCCCTTTCAGGACACTGCCTTTTGACTTCGCCAAACCTGCTTCCTGCAGTCGCGGCCCGGCGAAAGTTGAATGCCTTGACCTGGGCATTTTAAGGTGGACCGCAATGTCAAGACCATCTTTTGCTGAGGTTAAGGTGCTTGATGCGACAACCACCAGCCGAAAAACCGCAACAAGTGTCCTAACGGCCCGAGCCGCCTGCTTATTATTTTGTCACCCTGCATATTGCCATGTTTTTCCGTGCAGCCTGCCTCGCACGCAACGGCCTCACATGTATGCTCGGAAGAACAGTGTCCAACACTGGGCTTTTCCGGATGAATTGATTGTGTGTCTTTGTCCGATCCCATATTCGGTCTTATGACATCCATCTTATTTCCAGACATACCGGGTGTCCATCCGGAAATGGCCTTTTTCCGCAATCCCTGCGTCAATCTGCGGGATCACTTGCCTGTCTGTGCGTGCCCGCACACAGACAGGGGCGGCGCGTCTCCGCATAATCCCTTGATTTCCTTGGCCTTACGCAAAAATTCGCATTTCCGGATCGGCAACTCACCCGTGCCCCGAATTTCAGTTATGCATGGGCACTATTTAAAAGCCATATAAGCCATCCAGCAGGCGATGAAAATCAGCAGATAACCAAAGTATTTTTTATGACGCTTTTTATCGATCCTTACGCCCAGTCTCGCCCCGATCTGGGACCCCAGAAGGACCGCTGCACCGAGTGTCAGGGCCAGTTTTGGATCAAAATGTCCAACCAGGGCATGACCGAACAGTCCCGTCAGTGCGGTGATACCGATCATCAGGCTGGATGAGCCTACCGCAATCTTCATGGGCACACCGCCCAGGAGAACTAGGGCCGGCACCTTTATGAGGCCGCCGCCCACACCAAGCATGCCCGCCACAAAACCGGCGAGCATCATCAGCGGGATAATGGCCAGGAGATTCAACGTGTATGACTCGCTTCCAAAATTACGCTTAAGACAAAACCAGTGTCCGTTTTTACCTGCAGATTCGATCGGCCTGTCTGTTATAGGCCGGATCATGAAGTAAGCGCCGATCAGGATAATGCAGGCAAAGGCCAGTTTGGAAAACGCAGCGGGGAAATACAGCGAAAAATACCCACCCAGAAACGCCCCCAGGTTTGTCGGCGGCTCAACGATAAGGGCGAGCGACCAGTCCACAAAACCGGCCTTCTGAAAGACCAGCAGGGCCGAGACCGTGGCCACGATAATCAACACCTGGCTTGTGGCGGCGCATCTGTAAAGCGGGAGGCCGAAGGCCAGGAGCATGGGAACATAGACCGCGCCGCCCCCCTGCCCGAACATCATAAAGATGACCGATACAACAAAAAATACGCCGCATAGCAGGGCAATCTGTTCAAATCCGAATGTCACGATAATCCCTCCCCGCACAGAGAACCGATGCCCTTACATCCCATAACCCGAACACGGGATACACATCTTTTTCTCCCCGACCACGCGAAGATAGGCCCGGGCCACCAGTTCACCGCAATCATCACACGGTACAAGACCCATGATTTCGCCAAAATCATCCCCCCACTCATAGGGTTCTACCGGGCCCACGGCGAGCACCTCGGATTCAGGCGCATCCCATATGATGTCGGCCATCTCCCAGGCTTCTTCTTCGGGGATCTGTGTCGGGGGCACGCCCTGCCCGCGTTTTTTCATAAAGGCCGACTCTGCAATGAGCTTGTGTCTTCCCGGTTTATAGGACACACGAACCGCCTTTTCATTTTTTTTGTCAATCAGCGTAATCGCCAGTTTGCCCCACCCGGCCTTTTCAATATTTGCCTTGCCGAGGGTGCAGCCGGTGGC
>CAYTJI010000242.1:0-3814 GCA_964438065.1 uncultured Desulfobacteraceae bacterium
AGGATTGAGAAAAACCTCCCCATAAGAAAAAAGAGAGCGGTAGCCGTCCGGAGCAGATATCAAAAACACTGTTTTCAAATCACCATCCACACCTGCCTTATCCAGGATTAACCTGAATGGAACCCCTGCAAACTGCACAATGCCGTGATATCCCTTGCCTTCCCCAATTATCTTTACCGTTACCTGTTTGTGCGCGTAAGCTGAGAGGTCTTCTACCGCCAACTCTTTTTTTATTTTACCGGTTACAGTAAACCGAGAAGAGCAAAGCTTCTCCTGGCTTTTTGTCATGACCTTGGGCCGCAGGTCTATGACCCTTACAGACGAAATATCTTCCAAAGAACGGTCTGAAAAGCTATCACCATTTATTACCAGCTTTGGAAACCGGATTTTCCGGTGCAATTGCGCCAGACGTGACCCGTAGACATCATGACTGTGGCAGGCCTTACAATTATGGTGCGGCCTCACAGGCACGGCAGCCGTTGCTACAATCACTGACGCAGGGTTCCGGTAAAATACCTCTCCCCATGAAAGCGCAACCTCTTTACCTTCCCTGTTACGTACAAGGATAGCGAGATCCACTTTTTTCGAAAAATCAGTGTTGGTTTTCCTTATGGAGGCAAGCTCAAGCAGTGTTCTCAAAGGAACACCTCGGTAGTAAAATACTCCGCTGTACCTGCCGACCTTTGTTACCTCGTTCAGTTGAACCTGTACGGATTGATATGATTCAAGATCCCGCAGGGTCAGGTTCAAAGGTTGTTTGACCGCGCCGGTGATTCGTAGATACGTTGCCGAACCGGCAAAGGCATTTCCTGCAAGAAAAAAAAAGCATGCCAGAATTGTAAAGATAAACTTCGTTTTCATATATCGCTCCTCTGCAAGTTGTTTCCGGGAAAAGAGGTTTTTCAATATCTGACTGAAATTCCCAGCCAGAAGCTTCGGCCCGGAGCGGGAAATCCTGATTCCGGCTCATAGTTCTTGTCGAAAATATTTTCCACTGCCAGGAATACCTCCCAGTCTTTCAGAAACTTCTGCAAAATTTTCCCGTTGAATACGGTATACGGATCAGTCTCAAGCACCGGGGTGCTTGGCTTGGTTGCCGTGGGTAACTGAGAATACGCAGTACTGACGTAAAGCATATTGAGGTCAAGACGTGTCCCAAGAGACGCTAGGGTATACCGCACGGCTGCATCAATTTTGTGTTTCGGGACCCCCGTGACTTTGTCGGTTACTCGCCCCGCGCTCTTGTCCCTGGCATCATTATAGGTATACCCCACATGCAGAGACAGCTCCTCCATTGGAGTGAGTTCCGCTGTGAATTCAACACCCGTCATTTTGACCTTGGCATAGTTCTGGTACGTCCCGTCCGTATGCGGAGCGTCACGGCTGATTCGGTCTGAAATATCATGATGAAAAAGCGCCAGTTGCAGCTTCAGAATATCCCCGAATGACCTGGATACTCCCATGACATAATTGATGCTCTTTTCCGCCTTCAGATCAGTGTTGCCTGACCTCGTGCAATAGAGCTGTCCCAGGGTTGGGAACCGGGTCTTTCTGGCCACCGAGGCGAAGACCTTGGTCGAGTCGGAAAAAGTGTACGTGGCACTTGCCATTGGATTGATTTCATCCTGGCCACGTGGAGTATCCAAATCCTCCTGGCGGACAAAATTCCCTGATCCATGGGCGGTGATATTCTGTTCGGCCCTGTCCACCTTGAACCAGTCATAACTGGCGCCCGCAACAATGCTGAGATTTCCTACATAATTGAAGGTTTCTTCTAGACCCACGGAACCTGTGTGGGAAAAGGATTCGGCAAAGGGGAGATAGTCATCATCCCGTTCCTTGTGTGAATCTCCCCTGTAATGGACAGCCATTTTCAGGGAGTTCCATTCAACAGGCCTGAAATCGAAAAGCAGCATCCCCCCCACCAGGTAGTCCTTGAAACGGCTGACTGCGATCGCATCCTTATAGGTCTGGTCCCAGTAAGAAACATAATCATCCATATGATGATGATAAAAGACCTTGGCCTTGAGGTTCAACTGATCCAGTACTTTCTGCCGGCCGCTCAGGTCAATGCCCCAGTCGTCATATTTGGATATTCTCGCAAAATGGGAAAAGGCCGGCTTTGAGCCGAACACCGATGCAGAATCCAGATTGGGCGGGGATCCCTTTTGTGTATTTATATAATGGAAATTCAGATAGTATTCTGAATCAGACGATGGCTCCACTCCCACCTTTGCCCAGAAACTGTCATTTTTATAATCTGAGTTATCCCGGAACTTGCGCCCGTTTTCCAGATAGGCGGTCACGCTTCCCCCGGACCTGTAACGGATGGTCCCAAGCCTTGGATCGAAATTGTGGGATAGCCTCCACGCATCGGAATTTTTGTGCGTATAATTGAGCCAGTAATTCAAGACACCCCATTTCATGCCGTGAGAGACCGAAATCCGGGTGGCATTTTTTTCTCCCACCTCAAGCTTTGCTGAAAGGGACGGTTTTTCAGATGGCTTCTTTGTGATGATGTTTATGAGGCCCGCCTCGGCATTCGCGCCGTAAAGCACGGACTGGTTCCCTTTTTCCACGACAATCTTCGATACATTGTCCGTCGTGATCTGATTGAGGTCCAACTCACCGTATTTGGTTTCGTAATAGGGGACCCCGTCGATCAACACCAGGATGTGACTTTGGTCAAAGCCATGTATTGTTACGTCCGGCTCATTTTTCCAGCCGGTGGTCACATAAACCCCGGGGAGATGGCCCAGGGCCTCTGGGACGGTATGGCTGTTTGTGGCCTTGATTTCTTCGGCGGTCATCACCGTTGAGATGCCTGTCTCCTTCTCTGCCTGTTTTTTTCCCGTGACGACGATCTGCCCCAGGGTATAGACCTTGAAATCCTTTTCCCGAGCATTGTCTTCCGCCCGCGCATGGCCCCAACACACAATGGACAGTGCAATAAACACCAACATAAAGCGCTTCACACTCAACTTCGATATCATATCCCTTTCCCTTTCCCTCCTATTTTCTTTTGATAAGGTTTCTTCCTGTAATGCAAACACCAGGTCATCGCCAGATAGATGCCTATCCCCGCAATCATCAACGGATAAGCGATAAAGAAGACATCCAACACTGGATTCCTCGAGATAACGACTACAACACCCGGCGACTCGGTTTCAGGGGAGCGCGGCAATGTAAACCGCTTCAGTGTCACCTGTATTGTCTTGAATCGGATGGGTTTCAGAACATAGACCCTTCCCCGGTACACTTCCTCGCCTCCCTTGCTCAGCACCATATCCCCGTAGTTTAAGCGGTAATGAAAATTCGCCGGAGTTTGATCGCGATAAGCCATTTGAAGAACACGCGGGTCATCAACAAAGTGAACATCCTCGAGCCTGATACTGAAGACCCTATCAAAACGGAATGATTGCCCTTCCACGAGCCGGATATTCTCATACTTGTACCCGAGCATGAAGCTGCCAAAATGGCCTAATGCGACCAACCCGAAAAGGATGTGGACGGCCAGCATGACATATTTTGATGCACCTGCTCGGTTGACCCTGATTAAGCTGGCAAATTTGTTCCAGGAGCAAAATATGAGGTTGATACCCAGGACCACCACCGCTGTGCACAACCCAACAAACCAAACCTTCCAAAAGAAGGCACCTCGCTGAGGACTTGTAAGCCAATCCCTTATGATGATGTCGTTCATGCCGTGAAGCTGATTGGAAAAACCTTCAGTGCCCGCAAGGACGATTCCAAGGGTGCACCACACGATCAGAGCAACCACGCTCCAACCTGCAAAAGACAGAGAGGAAAGTTT
>CAYTJI010000243.1:0-3794 GCA_964438065.1 uncultured Desulfobacteraceae bacterium
CTCGTGATCCCTTTGCCTGCTGAAGGTAAGGATCTGTTTAACCAGTTCTTTTGCACGCAATCCAGCGGTGAGCACCTGCTCCAGATGCCGTTGCACTAAGGAGCCTTCCGACACTTCCATCATGGCCAATTCCGACAGGCCTATGATGGCCCCGAGGATGTTATTGAAATCGTGGGCGATCCCTCCGGCCAGGGTCCCGATGGCCTCCATCTTTTGGGCCTGGCGGAGCTGCATTTCCATTTCCAGCTTTTCTGCTTCAATCTTCTTTCGTTCCGAGATGTCCTCGGCAATAGCAAGAACCGCACTTCCTTCCAATCCGGATTTCAGCAGGGAATAACGGACACGACAGTCAAAGATCGATCCGTCCCTGCGGATCCATCGGGTTTCGGTTTCGCCTGTCTTTTTCCCGTGTCTAAGGGAATTGATGATCGCTCCGACCCGCTTAAATTCCTCATCGCTTTCATAAATCACCCCGGCATGCTTTCCAAAGAGTTCATTGGAAGGATAGCCCAGCATCCGACACATGGCCTCGTTGTGCCAATAGATCCGGCGGTCCCGGATCAGGTATATGGCAAGGGGCGATGCCTGGAATATGGCCTCCATCATGGCCTGATTTCTGCTTAATGCCTCTTCAGCACGTATACGCTCCGTGATGTCCAGGATCTCAGCTATTATTCCCACGTCCCCGTCGGAATCTCTCATGGCGGAAGAATTTACCTCGACCCTTCTTTTCTCGCCATCTTTCCTCACAATATCGAATTGGTAGCAGGAAGGGACTTCTTCACCTTGCAGGCGCCTGGTATATCGATCGACCACCAAGGCCCTTGAATCCTCATGCAATATTTCTCTGAAATCACAGCCTATAATTTCATCATGTTTGCGCCCGAGAATTTCACACAACCTGGTATTTGCATACGTGAACCTGTAATCCTTTCCCAAAGTAAAAATTCCCGAGTGGGAATTTTCCACCACGTTACGATACCGCTCCTTGGTATCCTCCAGCGCCTTTTCGAAACATCTTCGTTCCGCGTCAAGATCCAGGCTGAAAAGTGCAAAGGCAAGGTCTTCGGCTACATATTTCAATAAGGCCTTCTCTTCATCTTCACTTATAAATTCCCGGGCGATCGACACGGTCAACAGCCCGTAGATTTCACCTTCATGTTCAAGCCGGATGGCCATACCCGGTCTGAGGGGGCATGTTTCAGCCAGGGGGCAGCCGGTGCAATCGGATAAGGGATCTTTTACTACCAATGGGCCTGCCAGCCCCATGGCCTTTCTGCCGCAAACAGTGAGGTCTCCTTGCTTAAACACCTTCCTTAGAGACAGGGATCTTTCACCGAGGCCACTTTCAGCGGTCAGCGAAAGGTCGCCCGAATCATTGAAAAGAACAATCCAGGCATTATGATAACCGTGTGTCTCCGTGAGAATTTCACAGGTATTCCTGAGTAGGCGGTCCTTATCTTTTTCTCTTGCAATAAGTTGGTTGACCCCGTGAATAGCATGCAGGACTGCATTCAAGTGCTCTACCTTTGCATTAAATTGTTTTTGGTGTTCAGTAAAGGACATCAAGGGCCTGATGAGAAGAAAATAGAACACGGGAGAAAGGACAATGATGAGCAAAAGTGGATTCAAAAGCGTTTCCAGCCGTTGAACAACAGGCGGGAGGAAAAAGTTACCGGCCATGATCAGCGACTCACAAATAAAAATGAAAGAGGCAAGCAGGATCGCGTAGTAAAAAGAAGAATGGATCCGCTTCCTGGGCTCGGATTTTCCTGTATCTTCTGACATGCCGTTTTTTCCGGCTGATCTTCCATTATGTTGAGATTTATGCATAGACATTCCCCCGCTAAAGAGACAGGGTTGGCATCCTGAAGGGCCGAAGGAAAGACAGGCTCACAAGAAAGCCACCGGTAGAGCCGAAAAAACCGCTCGCCATAGCCTTCCGTTCCTTCACTTACGCATCCGGTTATGTTACCCTCTCTTAACTTTTGCTGGAGCCCTGAAGCGTAGATTTAAGGGGACCCCGGCCGCCAACGGGCTAAAACAAATCGATATTTTCGCTTTTTTGGATCTTTTTTCGGACGCCATCGAGCTGTTTCTTCTCTTCCCTGACAATGCTTTTAAGATGCACCGAACAAGTGCGCTTCAGGAATACATCACCACTGTCCGTATGAAAATAGATCTTCCTGGAATCTCTGCCGCCAAGATCATGGCTGACCATCTCAATCCCTTCCTTTTCCATAAAATCGAGCGTGAATTCGATATTTTGTCGCCCAACCCCATTATCTCCGGAAATGGCCGGAATGACGTTCCCCCACCAAACACCTTTGCCGCCAGCTTCCCACGGTCAGCCCCCAGATTCAACATCTTGTTGATCAGCAATTCCATGGCATTTATACCATAACGGGCCGCATCATCAAAGTGCGCCATGTCCGCCTTTCCAGGGAGAAAGATGTGATTCATCCCGCCTATTCTTTTCATCGGGTCAAAAAGGCATACGGCCGCACATGACCCCAGGACAGTATGTATGACAGCAGGCTTTTTGCTTGCGTAGTATCCGCCGATATGGATGTGAATTTGCCTTTTCATCTTCCCGGTCTGATTTGGGATGTTTTTTAGGGTTGCGGTGGAATGATTGAACAAAATTGCGCCGGATTTTGGTTCGTCCACAGGGCGTATCCGCAGCTGCATATTTGAAATATGTGCCGGTAGGTGCAACACGGTAGCCGGGCCAAGACCCAATCCAAAAGCCATGTTTAATTCCTGGATTTTGCACGTAGACCACCATTTTGAGCTCCGAGCGACAATTTTTGATGCCGCTCAACAGGGCCCGTGAGAAACATGCTTGGTCAATTTCAATTTTGGTACAGCGTTTTCCTGAAGTAATTTGCCCTGATCGGTTCTCCTTGGCTATTGAATTTATACTGAAATACTTGCGTGCAAGAAATGTCTTGCCTATGGAACCTGTAAAGAGGGTTCCTCTCGCGAAAGCGAAGGCTTCCCCCTCCTTGTGGGGTTTGTAATCTCGGGGGAAGGTCAGGAGGGTCGCTGAATCTGGTGTTTTTTTAACCGTTCGTAGAATCGTGACCGGGAAAGGCCGGAAATCGAGCATGCCTTTTTGATGTCCCACCCTGAAAAAGACATGAGGTCCTTGATATATTGGCGTTCGGTGGTTTCCATGAATGTCCGCAGCGTTGGCAATTCTTGATCGCCTTCCCGCCGATGCGCCTGTTTTACAGGCGTTTCCGTATGGATAGATGCGCGTGCCAATGCCGCCCGCAGATGTGTCGGAAGATGGATGGGAAAAAGAGTCGGTAACTCATAAGCCATGGAAATAGCAACCTCCAGCGCGTTAATCAATTCCCTGACATTTCCCGGCCAGTGGTAAGCCTCGAGAGCAGCGAGAAACTCAGGAGAAAAATCCTTGTTTTTCAGTCCGTATCGCAGGCAGAGCTTATTGGCATAGTGCTTTGCCAATTGTTTAATATCATCCGGGCGTTCCCTTAAGGAAGGGATCTGGATACTCAGGGATTGGAGGCGAAACAGCAGGTCTTTCCTGAATCGGCCTTCGGAAACCATGCGATTGAGATCCCGGTTGGTCGCAGAAACCACGCGGAAATCGCTTTGAATTTCCTTCCTGGCGCCAATGGGTCGAAAAGAACGTTCTTGAAGCACACGGAGGAAGGCCTTCTGGATGTTTAAAGGAAGTTCTCCCACCTCATCCAGAAAGAGGGTTCCTCCATCAGCCTGTTTGATTAATCCTTCTTCTGCTCTATCGGCTCCCGTAAAAGCCC
>CAYTJI010000244.1:0-3786 GCA_964438065.1 uncultured Desulfobacteraceae bacterium
ACGGGCCTGAAGAGTCAACAGAGCGGCCTTTCTCCGGGCTGATACTTCTCCGGATACGGTCGTCCTGAATCGAGCGGCACGGGTCCCCTTTTCCGGGCTGAACACAAAGACGCCCAGGTGATCAAACCGCACGGTTTCCACAAAGTCGCAGAGTTCTTCAAACATGCGCTCTGTTTCGCCCGGGAATCCGACCATCAGCGTCGTTCGCAGGCTTATCCTGCGTTTACGGGCCCTGATCCGTTCGATCAACGCCAGTGGAGATTCGCTGTCCGGGCCCCTTCCCATGTTTTTCAGAATTTCCCGATTCACATGCTGAAGCGGCAGATCCAGATAGGGACAAACCACCTCTTCAGCGTCCATGATTTCAAGCAGCCTGTCTGTTATGCCATGAGGATGGCAATACAGTAAACGGACCCATTGAATGCCTTTGATGGCAACAATTCTTTCCAGCAGACTCTCCAGGCAGGAACTCGTGTCAAGATCATCTCCGTAACAGGTGATATCCTGGGCAATCAGGTTGATTTCCTTTACCCCCTGGGCGGCCATTTCTTCCGCCTCTGTTACCAGGGAATCCATGCGCCGGCTTCTGAGAGGACCTCTCAGCTTGGGGATCATACAATATGAACACGTGCGTGAGCAACCTTCAGCGATCCTGAGATAAGCGGTAAACGGTGGTGTTGCCCGTATCCTGGGCACGGCGTGGTCAGGAAGATACAACGGCCGGCCGATAAAAAAAGAACCCGGTTTTCCCTGCTTGCAGTGCGCGACCACCTGAGCGATCCTTCGGATTTCCCCCGTACCTACCCACGCATCCACTTCAGGGATCTCTCCGGCCAATCTGTAGCCGTATCGCTGAACAAAACATCCGGTTACGATGAGTGTCTCCGGGCCCCCATGCTTTTTCCTGTGCGCTGCCTGAAGAATCGTTTCTATGGTCTCTTCGACCGCCTCGCGGATAAAACCGCAGGTATTGATCACAACAACACCGGCATTATCGATTTCCCCGGTAAGTTCAAAGCCTTCTGAACACAGTAAACCGAGCATATGTTCCGTGTCCACAAGGTTTTTGGCACACCCGAGGCTTATGAAAAAAACCCGTTTCCGCAACAATTCCCCCCCAGGCAAACGCGGTCCGCCGGAGCGTTGTGGGGCATCCGGCATCCCTTTACATGTCCCTCCGGTCTGCAGTATTTCATCTTGACACATAGCCCTCATACACATATAGTTTTCTCCTGAAAAAGCAAGTCATTATTATTTCCTTCATCAGGGGTATCCTTCACAAGACCTTTGAAAACGGGTGACAACCGGGATGGCACTGAACATCCGGTGTCCGGCGGTGCCGGATTTTCGCCCGGGCGGGGATTGATTAAGACTCGCGCCCATTGGCATTTAACCCGCTATGGAGGTATGACTTATGAAAAAGCTGTTGCTGATCGGCAGCGTGATCGTTATTATCATTGTTGTTCTGCTTGGAGTGCTGGTTTCCAATCTCGGCCCCATCATCAAAACAGCAGTAAACACCTACGGACCGCAAATCACGGGAACGAAAGTGAGCGTGGGAGACGTCGGGATCTCCATTCTCTCGGGAGATGCCAAGTTGAAGGACTTTTTTCTCGGGAACCCCAGAGGCTTCAGGTCTCCCTATGCCGTAAAAGTGGGTTCGGTCTATGTTGATATTGACGAAAGATCCCTGACGACGGATACGATTATCATTAACAAAATAGAAGTCAAAGCGCCTGAAATAACGTATGAAAAAAAGGCCGGCACAGACAATTTCCAGTCCCTTCTGAATCATGTCAAAAGCTCCGAGGGACCGGCAGAACCTTCTGGAACACAACCCAAAAAAGACGGAAAAGGCAAAAAAATCATTATCACGGATTTCATCCTGGAAAACGGAAAGATAACCCTTGCCACAACTCTTGCTGGAGGCCGGAGTGTCAGCGCGCCCCTTCCGAGCCTCCACCTGAAGGACCTGGGAAAAGACACCGGTGGGACTTCGCCCGCAAAAATATTTGAAAAAATCTTTGCCGCGATTCACAAAAATATCACCTCCGGTGCCGTCATGGATACCTTGAATAAGAACCTGAAAGCAATTCAAAAGGATCTCGGGACAGCCGCCGGCAGTCTCAAACAGCGTGGGGAAAGCGCATCAAAAGATCTTCAGAACACCGTGGATTCCCTTAAGGGAAGCGCCAAGAAACTGTTGGGAAAATAGAGCGCATCAAACTATTCCGGAATCTCCCACGACCAGGATATCTCCGGAATTCAGACAGCAACACCTGTGAAACACACATTGTTCACAGTGAGCTTTTTGGTAAACGAGCCTTCAGGCGTCATGCACATACAGGAGGACGAAAATGAAAATCAAATGGAATGGACATGCAAGTTTCACCATAACCGCTACCGACGGCACGGTTCTCGTGACCGATCCCTATGATCCGGAAGGATACGGCGGGGTATTGACGTATGAACCCGTCCGGGACCAAGCGGACGCCGTACTGGTCAGCCACGATCATGCGGACCATAATTTTGTAAAAGGGCTTCCAGGATCCCCGCAAGTGATAAAGAATAGCGGACAGATTCGGGATATCCGGATCAAAGGCATCCCGGTCCATCATGATGAATCCGGAGGGTCGGAACGTGGCGACAACATGATGTTTGTCTTTACGATTGATGGAGTAACGATTTGTTTCGCAGGGGACCTCGGCCACCAGCTTTCCGAGGACCAGGTGGCCGCCATTGGTCCCGTTGACCTGCTGCTGATTCCGGTGGGCGGCACATACACCGTGGATGCCGCGGGCGCCGCCCGGGTCATCAAAGCCTTGAAACCCCGATTGACCATCCCTATGCACTTTAAAACAGACAAATGCAACCTGCCCATAGCCGGGGTAGAGGCGTTTCTTGCGCAGATGGAAAACGTCAAGAGTCTTCACCAAAACGAAATCGAACTGTCTGCAGACCGGATACCCGCACAGGGCCATGAGGTGTGGGTCATGGATCACGCGTGCTGATCACCATTGTGGGGACTGTACGGCAAACGAAGCCCACGCCTAAGCAGTCCCCTCGCTGAATGTCGGCGAGTTTCCCCCATGCGTGCCCATGAGGCCATGCGAAAAAGAATCATACAGCTGATCGTCCCCGCATTCATGCTGATCGGTCTGCCGCTTGCCGGTATAATTGTCTCCGGCCATGATTTTCATACTTATCTGGAATTCCCGCCAACCACGAAGTATGTTTCACACGCCCCGTTCTCCATGCCGGTCTTTTGCGGATTATCCGTGTTTATACTGGCATGGATTCTGCCAGTTGTTTACCGTTGTGTCATTTGCGTCCGGTCGGAAGCCAAAATCCGAGGCGAAAAACATTTCTCTCTCCCGTGTTGGGGATATACCGGCCTCGCAGCACTCATTCTTTCCTGGACATTGGCCTGGACGCGTTTTCACTGGTTTCGGGCCCTGCAGCCCTTTACCTTTCTTCCCCTGTGGTTGTCTTTCATTGTCTGTGTGAACGCACTTACTGAAAAGCGCAAAGGGGTCAGCCTGATGACGGAGCAGCCCCGTATCTTTCTATGCCTTTTCCCGGCCAGTGCTGTCTTCTGGTGGTTTTTTGAATACCTGAACCGGTTCGTTCAAAACTGGTACTATGTTGAAGCCGCGAACCTCGGTCCTGTTGGATATTTTCTGGTAGCCTCGGCCTCGTTTTCCACCGTACTTCCCGCCGTGCTGAGCACCAGGGAGCTTCTCCTGTCTTTTCCTTTTTTTGAGAAGGCCTTCGGAAACTATGCAA
>CAYTJI010000245.1:0-3779 GCA_964438065.1 uncultured Desulfobacteraceae bacterium
AACAACGTCTCCGTTCCTCAGCCCCAGTTTGGAAAAGATGGAACCTCTCTGGATACGACTGATCCTCACTCCTCCGGGATTGCCGTTCCGGTAATGGGGTTGAATCCGGGCCTGGGACAGCAGTTCGTTGATGTTCCGCATGGACTCCTGGATGTCCGATCGACTGACCATGATGGTCGATTGTCTTCCTGAAAACCGAGGTGATACGGCTCGATGGTAACCCCCGTCCGGTCGCCTTCGGAATTTGGTCTTCTCCTCTTTTGCGGAAGAGGGCTCTTTCATGGTCAGGATTTCATCCCTGTCTCCCACCCTCAAAATGACTTTTTCCCGCAGGATTTTTTTTACAACCGCATCCTGGATACTATCTCCCACCTTGTAGAGCCCCTGTTTTCTTTTTTCGGTATCTTCAATCACGGCACGCGCATTGTCCTGGTCGCCGGCTACCGTGCCCAGCAGGACCACGTTCAGGGATGTGGGTTCGAGTCCTTCGACTTCTTCGTCTTTCATCTGGTCAGTGGTTTTTTCTTCAGAGCCGAACAGGTTCCTGTCCGTGATGACATGAAAGAAACTCAGCGGTTTTTTTTCATGGGGTGCCGAATCGACGCTCTGATAAACCGGAATCTCCCCGGATTTTACGTCACCGACCCGGGATCGGGCCGTTTTGTAAAAGATGTTTACCCCGACAAAGATCGTCAGGGACAGGATAATAAGATTAAAAAATGTGTAGTAGGTCCTGGTCATGGTACCCCTTCAATGCCACTCCGGGATTCAGGCCGGAATGTCTTTCAAACTCACGCCATAACTTGCGCCAGACCTAAGTGATTTCAAATGTCGGTTCTTCAAGCGTTCCGCGGATCAGGAAGGGAACCTTCAGGGAGTTGTTCCGCATCCCTGATGCATCCTTTCCGCCCCCGTCTTTTTCATCCTGCTGAAGACCCGGGTGAACCGTGCCTTTCAGGTCAAGGTTACTTTTCAGAAGATCGGTTTTCAACCGCACCGTCCCTGAAAGGGTTCCGAACAGGTCCCCCGGCCTTTCAACTTCACGTGAGGGACCTCAATCCTTCGGTTTCCGAGGACCACCTTGATTCGTGCTTCAGCAAATTCAATCGCATCAAGATTGAAAAAAGGCTCGGGAAGCTCTATCCGGCGGCTGGAGATTTTCAGGTTCGCTTCTCCTGTACCGTTTATCAACCCATGGTATGTCACGGTTCCGTCCAGAATACCGCCTGTGTTCTGTCCAGTCAACGAAGACAGATAAGCGTGGGCATACATATGCATCAGAAATATACCATAAGCCGCGTATCCCGGAACTGCCCTGTATTTGGAGACCGATTTTCCCATAGCACGACAGACAGATGTGGCTGGTGAAAGACGTGTTGGTCATTGTCCGGTCGGGGCCGGACGGCTCGGACAGATTCAATTGTCCGGAATTATTCCATCATCAGCACCTGCAGAACCGCATTCAGACGCCCCGATTTTTTCTTGTTCTCCTTGATTGATATCCTTTTGATCACAATGGCATTCTGCGGAGATTCAATCCGGTAAATATATCCCACAAGCTGTTTCAGGGTAATACCTTCCAGTTTCATTTCGACCATGGATTCTTTATACGGACCGTTGCTCTGCAACACGGACGGTTTCATGTATTTGATGTGCCCTTTGATGTCCGCTTTCTGTGCCTCCTTTTCAAGAAACGAAAAGAGCGTTACCCCCTTGCTGCGTCTGGACAGGATGTTTTTCAGGCCCTGATCCTTTTGTTTCAGTGACTGATATTCCCGGGTCATCAATTCGAGTTCCTGCAGCGCGGCTTCTCTGGTTTTCACCCCGTGTTCCATTCGCTTTTTTTCTTCGAGAAACGGAAGAATCAGAAAGTGAAAAATGAAAAGCAGGAGAATCATGCCTCCGGCCAGCGCCACAAGAAATTTTTCCCGTCTGGCAAGTGTCATCTCAATCCTGTCGTCCATCCGGCCGGGAACAACTGTTTCCGGCCGGATGGCGCCTGATCATACAAGGTTTCCATCCGGACCACATCAATCATGGGATAAGAATGATCACTGCCCGGACCGGTCCAGTTTGATTTCAAATTCAACCCGTTTTCCCGATCGATCAAGTTTTGCGGAGTTTATGACGGCAGTGCTGAAACAGGGTAAAGATGCAAGGCCGCTTTTTATTTTGTCAACCGTATTAAAGGTATCCGTGGTTCCCGATATCCGTACGGCCTCCATGTCGATCACCATACGCGTTATACGCACGGTAAGGGATTTGGGGATCCGCTCCGAGATATCCTTGAGAAGGTCCAGCACACCCCGGTTCCCGGTCGGGATTTGCAGAGACACGGACGATTTTTTCAGTTTGTCGATTTCACTCCGCATGACGTCGACTTCTTTCCCCCGCGGGATTTTTTTCATCTCCGGGAGTGTCTTCCTGAAAATTTCGGTGATGTTCCGGTTGACGGCTTCGTAACGCTTTTTCAGGAAGTAGTAATCTGTCCCGGCATTGGCGATCAGAAAGCACAGGAGAATGATCAGGAAAACGCATGTCCTTCGGACCTCTTTTCCGGAGCCGAAATAATGTTTTTTCTTTTCAAATATGTCTTTTCTGAAGTTAAAGCCCTGGCCCTGCCTGGCGTCTTTCAACGCCAGGGCGAGGGCGTTTCCCATTAGTGCGGGATCCCATGAAAGGGCGACATCCGCCTCCATGACGACCTTTTCGCTGTTTGCCGGGTCGACCGCTTCGGCCGGCACATCGAAGAGGCGGGTCAGGGCCTGCTGCGTGTCAGGCACGCCGGCCCACAGACCTGAGTAGAAAATTATTTCCGGGTGGATATCTCTGTTGTTCCGTACCGCGAAGCTGTGGACGGTGTTTTTCACCTGAGTGAACAGCGTATGGTAAGGGGGGACGGGTTGACCGGAAGACCGTTTTTCCTCATTCAGCCGGGGCGTTTCATCCGATAGGGCCGGAATGTCCGGAACATCATTCAATGTAAATGCCCGGACCAGGACCAGACGCTTTTTCAAAAACATGACAAGGGTGTTTTTCCGCCCGTCCATCTGCAGGAACAACCCGTCCTCGGGGGTTTTTTCCTGTCCAAGCAGCCAGAGCACGGTCGGCACACAACGGATTTCCATTACATCAGGATCAACGCCGCGGGAGCGCAGCCCGTCCAGAAGATCGGAAATAACTTCTTTTTTTACCGCTGCAGTGAGGACTTCGGTCTGATCGGCTCTGTCGATGACCGTGAAATCCACCAGGAGGTCCTCGACCGGATACGGAACCATGGTTTCGATTTCAAACGGGAGCGTCTGCCTGATTTTTTTTGGATCATGAAAAGGCAGATAGAGATTCCGGTAGGAGAAGTTTTCAGCTGGAATTGAGCAAAGACAGATGTCGCTTTTCAAGCCCGGTTGAGTGAAAATTGATTCGAGAGCATTTCCTAAGCCGTCACTGCCTTTGATGGACGCGTGACAGCACATTGTGACCTGATACCCCTTCAGAGTACTTGCCACCTGCACTGCGGTGATGTAGTTGCTGCTTATGTCAAGCCCGAGTATTTTTCCAGGCATCGTCTTCGCTATCCGATTTGTGAGTAAGAGCACGAAATGTCAGAGTCGCATTGTTTGACGGCTTTGTGAGAAGTCCGTCTGCGGCGGTACGCTTCATCTTGTGCCTGTTACGCCCTGGCGTGATTATACCGGCCTGCTGTTACGTCCGCCTTCCGAGGATCCCGCTTGCGGGCGTACCACAAGTCATGCCTGACCTGCCGCCACTTCTCCCGCTTG
>CAYTJI010000246.1:0-3778 GCA_964438065.1 uncultured Desulfobacteraceae bacterium
CAGGTTTTAGGTTTCACCTGGTCTCATATCATAAAATGTCAGTCTCTAATTCTGAAAGGTTGCGAAGGTTCTTCGAGAAATTTGACCACGGGGATCAGGTGCTGATCATGATCAATGCCGACCCGGATGCCATAGCCAGTGCCATGGCGGTCAAAAGACTTTTATGGCGGAAGGTGGCCGGTGTTTCCATTACGCATATCAATGTGATCAAACGTCCGGACAATCTGGCAATGATCAAGTTGCTGGGGGTTGATCTCGTTCACGTAGATGATATTGATGAAAGCCTGTTCAACCGGTTCGTTATTCTCGATTCCCAACCGGATCACCATGAATATTTCTCCAGGTTCAAGCCCGATGTGGTTATCGACCATCATCCTGTGACCAGTGCGATTGCGGACTTCAGTGATATCCGGCCTCAATACGGCGCTACAGCGACAATCCTGACGGAGTACCTGAGAGCGGCAAAAATAAAACCATCCGTCAAGCTGGCGACAGCGTTGTATCATGCGATCAAAACAGATACCGGAAACTTTGGAAGAAAGACGATCATTGAAGATATTCGGGCGTTCCAGTTCCTTTACCGCCACGCGAACATTCATATTTCGCAGACCATAGAAAACGGCGAAATCCGGTTCGATTTCCTGAAATATTTTGAAAGGGCGCTGCAGAACAAAATTCTGCGGAAATGCAGACTTTTTGCCCATCTGGACCATGTTATCAATCCGGATGTCTGCGTGCTGGTCGCTGATTTTTTCATCCGGGTTGATACCGCAACGTGGAGTATTATTTCAGGCGTTTATAATAAAAAGCTGATCATCATTTTCCGGAATGCCGATTTTCGGAGAAACGCGGGCAAACTGGCCAAAGCCGCTTTCGCTAGCCTGGGATCGGCAGGGGGCCACAAAAATGCGGCGCGCGCGGAGATTCCGCTGTCGGTGATCTCCGGATATGTGGATGTTCGAGATATGCCGGCCCTGTCCAAATGGATTATTCATCAGGTGGAAAAAGGCGCAATCGGACGGCGAACCCGTCGGTGACCGACCGCTGATCCGTACTGCAGGTCTGTTTTTCGGAAAAAGGTTTTACGATACCTTTGAAAAAGGACCGATTTAGGTGCCAAATCAAGTCGAAGATTTCCCTTGCCACGACCGGGTTGAAAATCCCGCTGATAAGCGGGGAGAAGGTGAAAACTATAACCTCAGGAATATACTGAATATTTCGATGATTATAATTTGATCCTGACCTGTCTGCGTGTCTGCCTGTACGGCAGGCAGACAACGCACAGGCAGACGCCGGGTTGGTGCAAAAGTGGCCGTTTGCGGTTCCGGGCGGTCTTCAGGGCAGGGTCCATGCGGCGGAAGTGAGCACTTTGAAAATCGCCCCTTTCCGCAGCGCTTTGCCTTTTCGGTAGAGACGTGTCATGATTCGTTCCGGAGATGGAAATCCTGTTTTGGCCGGGGATATCGGGGGTACGCGGACACGTCTTGGTTTTTTTTCAATGGGGAAACAACGTCCGAAATCCGGCTTGGTTCGTACATATCTCAGTCGGGACGCTTCGGGCGTGGAAGAAATTGTTGAGAGGTTCCTGTCAGAGCACCCGGTGCCATTTGCAGAAGCCTGCTTCGCTGTCGCCGGACCCGTGGCAGACGGACGATGCAGAATGACCAACCTTTGCTGGGACGTCTCCGAGACCGGGGTAAAGCGACATTTCGGGTGGTCGCGTTTCCGCCTGATCAATGATTTGGTCGCAACGGCCCTTGCGATCCCTCTTTTAAAAAGCCGAGAACGGGTTTCGCTGAACCGGGCCGGAGCGCGGAGCGGTCGTCCTGTTGCCCTTGTTGCGCCGGGAACCGGACTGGGGGTGGCGTTTCTGGTATCCTGCGCCGGTCAGTCTTTCCCGGTTGTTTCCGAGGGGGGGCACACTGATTTCGCTCCCAGTTGCACGGAGCAGCTCGATTTGTGGCAGTTCCTTCATAAACGCTTCGGTCACGTGAGTGCGGAAAGGGTGCTCTCAGGTCCGGGTCTCGTAAATATTTACTCATGGCTGAAACACACCAAAAAATATCCGGAACCGCGGTGGCTGAAAAGACGGATCCGTGAGCGGGGTCCGGCAGAAGCAATCTCTGAAGCGGCGATCAAAAAGGCTGATCCCCTGTGTGTCAGGTCTCTGGAGATATTTGTTTCCGTGTTTGGCGCGGTTGCCGGGAACCTGGCGCTTACAGGTATGGCTACCGGGGGAGTTTATCTGGGCGGGGGAATCTCGCCTGGTATTCTTCCCTTGCTGAAGAATGGCCTCTTCATGAAGGCGTTTACGGAAAAAGGCCGCTTCAAAGATATACTGGAGAAGATTCCCGTGAAGGTCATATGTAACCCCTATACGGCTCTTCTCGGTGCTGCCGCACATGCTTTGGGTTATCCGGTATCCATATAACACCTAAATCCTGCATAAACTATTTTCAAAAAGTAAGTTATACTTTTAATATCAGCAAGTTATGGGGATGTACGCCTCCGCATCATCCCTTGATTTCCTTGGCCTTGCGCAAAAATTCGCATTTCCGGATCGGAAACTCACCCGTGCCCCGAATTTCATTTATGGATGGGCACACACCAACAAGAAAAGAACGGATTCGTATTGTTCCTGCCGAAGCGGTCACGTAAGCAAGAAGATGGAAAACGCTCGGTGTGCTGCGTACGACGCTCATCAATCAGCTTGTCATTGACGGTTTTATTCTTCATGTCTCTTCCCGCAGACTGGTCTCCCTCTACCGGGGCGGAACGGCGGGGAAAGGGCGCTTTTCAAATGTCTCCAGGGGCGGTTCCCGGGTCTTCTGACCGCGGGGCGACCGGCGAGACAGACAGTGGGTCGTGAAATGGTATGGAAAGGCTTGGGAACAACAGGTTTCATCTTCCTGTCCATGCTTTTGCTGGGTGGTTGTGCGGGTTTTGAACAGAAGATCTTTGACTGGGGGGTATCCTATGAACGATATCGCGCGGATCTGAGTTACGGAACCGTTCGCCTCGATAAAGAGACCTCCATTGCTTTCCTGGAGCGAAAGGGCGAGGGCGAAACGATTGTGCTGGTACACGGATTCGGAGCCAACAAAGATACCTGGGATATTTTTATACGGTATTTGCCGGAGAAATTTCACGTACTGGTTATTGATCTGCCGGGCCATGGAGACAGCAGTCGGCACATGCACGTATCCTATGATATCCAGTATATGGCGGATGCTCTGTCCCGCACCGTGGACACCGTTGGTGTCCGGCGTTTTCACCTGGCGGGGCATTCTCTTGGGGGGTATGTGGCCATGTATTATGCGGCCGGTAACCCCGGAAAGGTCGTGACACTGGGTCTGTTCGCATCCGGGGGGATCCTGGCACCGAAGCCCACGGCGTTTCAGCGGACACTGGAGGAGGGCAAATACCCGATGTCCGTTGACTCGGCTGAAAGCTTTGACCGCATGATGGGCCTGATTTTCTACAACAAGCCGTTTATTCCCTGGCCCGTGCGTTCTGTCGTCCTTCGGCAGACGATCGCGTTGAACGCGTTCGAGGAAAAGATGTGGCGGGATATCTGGAAGACACACCCGGACGGCCAGAACCTGCTGAAACAGCTCCACATGCCGGTATTTCTGCTCTGGGGAGATCAGGACAGAATCATGGATGTGTCCTGCGTGAAAGTCTATCGGAAATATTTGCCACAGGCGAAAACAGCGATCATTAAAGATTGCGGGCATGCGTTAATATTTGAAAGGCCGAAGGAAGCCGCAAGACTCTA
>CAYTJI010000247.1:0-3746 GCA_964438065.1 uncultured Desulfobacteraceae bacterium
GGACCAAGTTCAGAATCAGGTATATAAAACCACTTATTGATGCTGGCTGGCTGGCAATGACCATTCCTTGAAAAATGGCTCCTCCTAAGAATTTGTTGGTTAATAATGCTCCAGGAACCAAGTGACAGCGGCATGGGATCTTTTCCGGGTGACTATCGGGAGGCCTTCGTCATTTCAGCGGGGTTACGGAATGGGGGACCCCCCGGCCCGGTCCTCAATAAATCCTTCTGCACCCTTGGCTGACATAGAAATACGTTTGGTTTTTCCGTTACCCGAAATTCCCATACCTTGAGGACCGGGAACGGGGAGGGGGGAGGCTTCACCCGTCCGTAACCTCCTGAAATGACCAGGCCGGGAGATCTGGAATCGAGGAAAAGATCCCATGCCTTCTGCCAGGATTATCCGGCAAGAATTGCAATGCTATCTCCGGCCCAAAAATATACCGCCATTTCATCTGGTTATATTGTGCCTTAAAAATATCCACCCACAAATTCTCAGGAGGAGCCAAAATAAAGAAAATTTAAAACCGAACGATCCGGCAAAACCGTGTTGCGGCCTGTTGCTCGGCGAGAGATGAAAGGACCTCCCGCCTTTCCGTCACAGGCCGATTACACTGAGCGTGATCGTGATAATGGCTGTTGCAACAATAATGCTCACAATTCCGGTAACGACTGCAGAGGTCGCCGCATCACCGACTGCAGACGCACTGCGACCGCACTGCATCCCGCGCAGACACCCGGCCAGGGCCACCAGCACACCGAAAACAGCTCCCTGGAACAGCCCGATCCAGAAGTCCTTTAAATGGACCGAAGCGCAGGTCATGTTGTAATATTCGACAACGTTCAGATCGAGCATCCCCACACCGACAATCAGCCCGCCTAACACGCCCATCAGGTCCGCATAAAGACAAAGCAGCGGCATGGTCACAAACAGGGCGATCATTCTGGGCAGAACCAGAAACTCCATGGGTGAAATTCCCATGGTCTTGAGCGCATCGATCTCTTCGTTTACCTGCATGGTCCCCAGTTGAGCCGCAAACGCGGCACCCGTACGGCCGGCCATGATAATGCCGGTCATGATGGCTCCCATCACCCGCACCATGGCAATGCCCACCAGACTGGCCACATAGATCTGAGCACCGAACATCATGAGCTGCACAGCCCCGACAAACGCGAGGATAAGACCGACCAGCAGGCTGATAAGAGAAACAATGGGCAGTGCCTGTGTGCTGCATTCCTGGATGATCAAAAACAAGTCGGAACGTCGGAAACGGGCTTTCCCCCGAAGCATGTTTCCCAGGGCGATAAAAGAATCACCGAGAAAATCCAGCACCTCAATGGTGGAACGGCCGAAATTAATCGCTTCACCACCTACCCGTGACAAAAACGGCTCCCGCACGAATTCCCTGCGTGCCCCCTTCCTTTCCGGTACCGCAAAGGCCAGCGTCAGGAGGCGTTGAACGCCTTCAGGCAGGCCTTGTTTGTCCGTATCAATTTTTTTTCGGGAGCAACCGTCGATGATTTTGATCAGAAAGGTGAGCAGGCTGCTGTCCCAGCCCGTGATCGAGTGTCCGTCCAGATAAACCTGTCTTGTCTTGGAATCGGATCCGATACGGCCCAGCACTTCCTTGACCGATGGGAGGGGATTACCGATTTTCCAGTCACCGGCAAAATCAAGAATCAATGTTCCATCTTCCGATCGCTTGTAATTGACTTGACATGGGGAGGAAATATGGACTGCGGTCGTATTCATTGAAAGATAGATTCCGCGTGATCGTTGGGGATCTCACCGCTCAGGGGAAATCACTCTTGATGATGGACCAAGACCTTTGAAAAACGCCCGCCCTTGCGCCAACTCCGTTTCAGATTCAAACCATAATCCAAAAAATATTCAATACATCCACATGGTTATAATTTTTCAAAGGTCTCGGATCAGGGGTCTGCATGCGGCTTTTCGGATCAGTATAATAAATTATTTGCATGTTCGCTGAAAATTTGCAAGAGCAAGTTTGTTTTCATCCGGCTGTCTCCGCCCTGGCGCCGCCGAACAGTCCGCAAAACAGTCCTGGCAACGGCGGGATAAAACAATCCTTTGATATCAGAGGGTAATCCTGTCACACGCCCAAAGGCCCTGTCCGCAGACACTGGCTTTCTGCAGGCGTCCCAGGGGGAACAGCGCATCAGAGAAACCATGATGTCCGGACATTGCTGCAATAATAAGGTTGCGTTTCAGACCCCACATCCATAAACTGAAGACGCTGGAAAAACCCACAACAATTGGAGGGTCCCGCTCCCCGGGATACCAAAAGAGGAGGGCTCATTATGAAAAAATCCGTGTTGATTTCCGGTCTCATTGTTCTTTCATTCTTCAGTGCATCATTGGTGATTTCCGGACAACCTCCCGCTGCGGAGAGCGAAAAAGCGATGTGGGATGCCTATAATCCGAAAGGAGAACAGGTTGGCACCATAAAAGAAGAAAACGGTCATTATGTGTTTTATGACAAGGACAAGATTGAGCTCCGGCAGGGGGATAAAGAGAATGAATGGAAGATGGTCAACCAGAAAAACGAGTTCGTGGGGACCTTAAGATATGACAAAGACGTGGATCTCTGGAGGATCTATGATCGACAGGACAAATTTATCGGGTCGATCCTGAAATCCGGAGCGCTGTTGCCCTTAGGCCATCGAAGGAAGATGACAAGGGTCCCGCCGGAAGCGGCCAGGCTGTATTTACACGCCCTTGAGGCGTACAAAAACCAGATCCAGTGATATTGACGGAAATTGCGTTTATCATGGATTCTTTAATGACACCTAAATCCTGCAAGCGTCGAGTTTGCCCCGCTACAAACCGGAAAAGACTGTTCCGGTGCCGGACGGCAGGTCCCTTGGGTCTTCCATGGACACAATCCATCCGGATTTCTTATTATGCACATTCAGTGCGGACACCGTTGTACGGATTCTCCTGGAATCCACATGAAAATGAAGCGCAACCCGCCGGGTTCCGGAATCCCGGATGACCTGTTTGAGGACGTCAACCATGTTCTCTCGCTCCGGGACCGGCAGAAGTCCGGTTACAGGCCGGTTCAGGACATCCTCAATCGGGCGGTCCATGATCTCCAGGACGGTCCTGTTCGCATGAATGACCCGGGCATCCGTATCCACGACCAGAATTCCAATTCCTGCACTTTCGGTGATCGCCTTCTGATAATTCAGGATATCCAGCAATTCCGCCGTAGCTCTTCTCGGATACACCTGTCCGGGTTCCAGGAACACGTTGGTATCCGAGCCGGCAAAGGCATCCGCTTCCACCCGGTCCAGGAACATGTCGATGTGATCCGTCATCTTTTCCATGACCCCCTTTGCGATGTAATAGTCCGCGCCGATTCTGTCCAGCTCATCAATCTGTTCCACCAGATATCCGGACACGACAATGATGGGGAAAGGCCTCTCCGGAAATTTTTTCCTGGCAAATTCGATCACCTGTTTTCCATCGATTTTCGGCATGATGATTTCCAGGAACAGAAAGTCGACAGGGCCCTTTTCAAGCTCGGAGATTCCCTCTTTTCCTCCCTGAGCCTTAATCACCCGGTAACCCCTTCTTTCCAGGAGATCTGAAAGGAATTCCAGAAAAAAGAAATCATTATCTACGACCAAGGATTTTTTCGCCATTTTCCTTGTCTCCGGAATATCAACCAGATGCCTGCCTGTCCCGTTAAATTCACGATAGTGACAGCGCAGCGTATTTAA
>CAYTJI010000248.1:0-3731 GCA_964438065.1 uncultured Desulfobacteraceae bacterium
AATTTTTTCTCGCAACGCGGACATTGGGCGAAGAGGCCTTTATGGATGGATACAAGTTATCTACCCGGTCCCAGACCAGGACGATATCATTATCCGTCCTCCGACGCCTGAGACACATACTGCTTCAAGAATCTCAAATCGTTATCTGATATCTCGCAGAACCTTACGCCCATCCCGGACGGCTTCCCCGGGGTTGCTTCCTCTTTTTTGCGCGACCACACCACTTCGCAGTGGACCTGGACAGGATCGTCTCTCCCGGGGACCTGCAGCCTGAGCCGGAACTGGTGACCGGGCGGCAGGGGGTTTTCCGTCCGGATGGAAAGTCCGCCGGAACTAATGTCTCCCGTGTAGGCACGGACAAAAGATTCACGGTCTCTGAATACCAGGGACAGTGCCTTCGGTAGACGTACTTCAGAACGGGTAGTATAGTCACACGCACGATCCAGCATTTTCTTGAAACGATGGGTGATGGCCACCAGAATCGCCCGGAACTGGCTGGAAAGCTTGTTGAATTCTTCATCCAAAAATTCCCGGTCGATAATCCCGAGGGTCGTCACACCCACGGCCTTTGCGGTGGCGGTTCGCTTAAGACCGCCGATAAACCCCAGCTCACCGAATACTTCCCCGGCATTCAGGACTTCAATTATTTTCTTCTCGCCCGCGACCTCTTTGGAAATTTCAACGGAACCCGATATGATGATATAGATCCAGTCCCCGGCGCTTCCTTCCTTAAAAATGATCTGCCCGTCCTGATAGGTCTCCTCGATTGCCAGGTTATGCACGCTTGTATTGTCCATGCGATCCTCCAAGGTCAGGTTTTGTTTTGTCGGTATAAGGGATTGGATCCCGGGTTTGTCAGCAGTGGCCTGTCTGTTCCAACACGCAGCATCCACACCCCCGGCGCAACAGCCATCAGCGGCGGATTATTCACGTCTTCACTTACTGCAGATAACGCCGCCCTTCCAGGGGGAAAAAGGTGATCGGCCCGGGTATTTACACCCGGGTTTAGAATTATGCAAAAATGATTCCATTTCCGGGGAATTTCCGGAGAGTTATCACAAAAAGCCACTGGTACCACCCTGGAGCGCAGTTTTGCTGGAATGCGCGGACTTCCAAAATCATTCGATCCGGTCTGCCCGGATAATTGGAAAGGTATTTTTTCCATTCGAAAGACATGCACACTTGCTCCTTGACACTGAAGTCCCTTGTTTCCTATATTCCATAGAAACCATACGATTTTCTACGCATTCACCCCAATAAAAAGCATCTCTATGGGCACAGACAACTTTGTCTTTCTTGAGGTTATTGAGTGGTTCGATGAAACGGGTAATGAGCTGGTACACCGGATCCCAGAGAACGGATCCGGTGAAATTAAATTCGGCGCGCAGCTCACCATCAGGGAAAGCCAGGCCGGCGTCCTATTTTACAAAGGCAAGGCCTGCGATGCCTTTGGTCCCGGCCGGCATACGCTGAAAACCGGTAATATCCCGGTCCTCACAAAACTTCTGGCCGTACCCTGGGGGATGACCAGCCCTCTTCGTGCTGAAGTATATTTCACAAATCTGAAAGTTTTCACCAACCTCAAATGGGGCACAAGAGACCCGGTAGCATTCAAAGACTCACAACTGGGACTCATCCGCCTCCGGGCCCACGGCGTTTTCAACATTCAAATTGTGCAGCCGGTGCTGTTCATAAACACCCTGGTGGGAACCATGGGCCGGTTTTCCACAGAAGAAATTGATGATTATCTCAAACGCGTCATAGTCTCACGTTTCAACGATCATCTGGGCGAAAATCTCGACAGCATCGTCAATCTGCCTGGACGGTATGACGAGCTGTCCGACACCCTCCGGAAACGGCTTCAGAACGACTTTGTCCACTTTGGTCTTGCGTTGAAGAACCTCTATATCACATCTATCACACCACCGCCCGAGGTACAAAAGGCGATTGACGACAAAAGCAGGCTGAATGTCATTCAGGACCTGGATAAACTGGTCAAAATGAAAGCGGCAATGGCCATGGAAAAGGCGTCCGAATCAAGCGGAAATGCCGGTTCCGGTATGGGGCTGGGACTGGGCCTGATGATGCCGGCCATGTTTGCCGATAGTTTCAGGCCGCGTCAGGCGGGCGGTACTTCCGCACAACCGGTCTCAAAGGAAACGGCATGCCCGGATTGCGGGAATGCCATCCCCATTAATTCCCGGTTCTGTCCCCTGTGCGGTCATCAGCAATTGGTTCTAGACAGATGTGCCCATTGTGGCAAGAATCTGCCTCCCAATGCCAAATTCTGTCCGAAATGCGGCCATCCAGCCGATGAAAAACCGGTTTTCCCGGTCTGCCCTCATTGCAACACGGAGAATTTACCCGGGTCCAGTTTCTGTAACCAGTGCGGAGAAAAATTGGCATAAGATGGGCTTTACAGTGGAGCAAGAATGCCCTCAGTGTGGAGGGCCCGTCGAACTGGATGAGGGCCACCGGTTGTTGCGTTGTCCCTATTGCAGTGTAAACATTTTCCTTTTTGCCCCCAATCATTTCCGTTTTGTTCTTCCTCACAAGGTGCCCGACAGGGAAATTGTTTATATGCCCTATTTCCGCTTCATGGGCAGTGCCTTTTTCTGTGGTGACCTGCGTGTCAGTCACCGGTTTTTAGATATTACCCACGCGGGCATTGCGCTCAACGGGATTCCATCATCCCTGGGTCTCAGACCGCAGGCCATGAAAATGAAATTCGTTTCCCCGGACACACAAGGCAAGTTTCTGCAATCCCCTCCTGAGCCACACGACATCCTGGAAAAAGCCACACGCCCTGTTTCCGCTGGTTCCGGCACCCGGGTTTACCACAAGGCATATATCGGTGAGACGGTAAGCCTGATATATCTGCCGTTATTCATCCGGGAGAACCGTGTTTTTGATGCGGTTCTCAACAGACATCTCTTTGACCTCCCGCCAGGCCGGGACCTCCCCGGAACGGACAAACTCAGCAGATCGGAATGGAAACTCACATTTTTACCCACGTTGTGTCCACAATGCGGTTGGGATCTGGAAGGGGACAGAGATAGTGTGGTGCTCACCTGCAGCAATTGTGATTCCGCCTGGGAGGCATCAGATGAAAAATTCAATAAGACCGATCTATGGACAGCCCGGGGGCAGGACAAACAAACCGTCTACCTGCCTTTCTGGAGAATTTCCGCCTCGGCAGAAGACCTGGGAATCAACTCGTTTGCTGATTTCATCCGGATCATCAACCAACCTGTGGCAATAAAAAAGGAATGGGAAAATCGTGAAATGGACTTCTGGATCCCGGCCTTCAAAATCCGGCCAAAGATATTTCTGCGACTCTCAGGACAGGTCACCGTGCGGCAACATGTTTTCCTGCCGGAAAAACGGATCCCCAAGAAAAATCAACATCCCGTGACCCTGCCCCGGGCCGAGGCGGTGCAGGCCATGAAAATTACACTCGCAGACGTATCCATGAACAAAAGAAAAATCCTACCCCTTTTACCCGAAGTCGCTTTTGATATAAAGGGTTATGCCTTGGTTTACCTTCCTTTTTCAGATACGGGTCCCGACATGACCCTGAATGATACGCGTATCAGTATCAACAAGCAGGCCCTGAAATTCGGCCGTAAGCTGTAATGTCACAGAGAAAACGCTCTATCCCCGCACATATGATTTAGTGTCCATCCATAAATGGCCCTTTTGCCCAATATCCGCGTTGCGCGAAAAAAATC
>CAYTJI010000249.1:0-3698 GCA_964438065.1 uncultured Desulfobacteraceae bacterium
AGGCACGCCGACAGGGGCCACCGATACCGGCTGTCGGAACTGATCTGTGATATGTTTGCCGTTTCCGCACGGTACGGGAAACGGTCCGACACGACGGTTTATTTAGCAATTACTCCCCGGACTCCCCCGGACACGAGAGATGAGATATTGGTGACAATGCGCGGCAGGGACAGGCCGCAATTTTTCCTTCTTCAAGAGAAAAAGTTTCCAGTGACACGCGGCCTTCTTCTCCTATCTTCAACAGGCTCAGTCCGAGATCTACGTACAGATTAAGATATTTCGTTGAAACCTGATAAAATGCAGACGTGCGGAAACAAAGGGCAGATGCAGGGCTCTGGGAATCTCCACAGGCTCGAAAAGGAAGACGACCCCACCCAGGGCAAAAAACCCATCCACAGGGTCAGGCTGCAAAAAGCGATCACCTGGGTTATCTCTATTGTGGACAAGCCCCATGCAGAGTAGAGGCGGTACCGCACTGTACTTCCGGCAATCATTCCAAGCCCCATGTTATTGCTGAAGGCATAGCCGATAAACGAAGCCACAGCGGTTTTGGCATAAGACAACGGATGTCGGATGTAACGCAGCGCAAGTGTATCGTACCCGGTCATCAGGAGATAGCTCAAGAAAGTCAGACCGAACCCGGCAAGAAGGCGTCGGGAAGGCAGATCATGCAGCTTTTGAACCACCTCCTGGAGATGATAAGCATTGAGTTCCCGATGGAGCACCCAGAGAGCCACGGAAAAGAGGGCAACCCCGAAGAGAGACCCCAGTCTGTGAAATATCTTTCCCTTCATTTTTTCAGGATTGAAAATCCAGTGATTTTTTATGGATCTATTCAGCCAACAAACGGCGTAGGAGGGGCTGTATTCTTACGGTCGCAAACCCGGAACGGGTGTCCGAGATCCCGTACGGGATGATCAGGGTGTCGTTGTGAAGGACTGCGCCACAGGAATATACTACATTGGGAACATACCCATCTCGCTCGTATTCACTGGGGACCAGTAGCGGGTCTTTTAGCCGGCCGATAATTTTTGAGGGGTTTTCAAGATCCAGCAGTTCCGCTCCGATACAGTATTTACGCAACGGGCCGACGCCGTGGGTCAGCAGCAACCAACCCTTTTCCGTTTCAATAGGGGAACCGCAGTTGCCGATCTGAATGAATTCCCACGGTTCCCTGGGGCGCGTGAGCACGTGAATTTCGTTCCAGGAAAAAATATTGGCGGAAGAGGATATATACAGGTTCTCACCGTCATGTCGGGAGATCATGACATATCTTCCCCGGATTTTCCGGGGAAAAAGCGCCATGCCCTTGTTCCGGGTCGCCGCACCGCTGAGCGTGGACATGGTGAATTTGACAAAATTTTTTGTCCTCAAAAGCATCGGCAGGATATTTTGGCCGCTGTAGGCTGTATAGGTGGCATAATAGGAGACGGTGCCGTTGTCATCCACAAAACGCACAAAACGGGCATCCTCAATGCCGTTTCTTTCATTGTGAGACACGGGATAAATCACCCGTTCGGAAATATTACTCTGAACCTGGAAACTTTCTTCATAATTCGCCTCGGCAAGCCAGAAAACGAGTTCAACGGTTTCTTTCAGTGCAAGAGAGGGCCTTTTGTGCTTTTTCAGCTCCCGGACACTTTCCTGCAGTTCATTGAAGAGAAACCTGTTGGGCAACCGATTGAAAATAAGCGCGCAGATTTCGTCTTCAACAGGCATTTCAAGGAGTTTCAACAGGAATTTTTCCTTGTCATAGGTATAATTGTGCTCGACGATGGGCTTTTCCACAAAGGGGGAAACGGGATCCATGATAAAATGATTGCCTTTGTTGATGACGCCGCTGCGAAAAGTAATGGAAGAAACGTGTCCTTCTCCGATCGCCCGGAAACTGAGAATATAGCGTTTAGAACCTTCGGGAAGATCGCCCTGATCCGGATGGAGAACGATGGAAGGGTTGAACAGGGCGGCGGACTCTATGGAGTATTCATGACTGAAGTACGATCCCAGCAGGAGTCTCTGTTCATGGCTGAGTTTGTCTGGTTGTTCGACAAAGTTGTTGATGCGGTGATAGTTCCTCAGCAGGGCACCTTCAAGGTCCTTGTGCCGGTCGGCGAACTCCTCCATCACCCCCTCCAGCTCAGCCCGACATGCGTCCCCGGTAAGAGCCGTGACTCTGCGGATGATGTTTCTGATCCGGTCCGGGCCGCCCGGGTCATAAAACTGTATGATCACGCGTGAAAGATCGGCAATAAATCCCGGGTGTTTCCTGGTGACATGCAGTGTTTCCATATGGTGCCATACCCTGAAGTTTTATTTTGGACCGCGGACATGCGGTAATTTCACATTTTGGTCCCGGGTCTTCAAGGAATTTCTGAGTTATTCGAAAAAAGAAAGGTTTCCGGGGTACCGAAAACCTTTCGCATCTGCCGGCGCCCTGAGGCGCTAATCCTTCCGGATTCGGGGCTGCAGCCCCATGGTCTTGATGTTGTCTTTGGTTTTCAGGAGGTGCTCAATTCCAAACAGCTCGTTCATGGTCAGCAGTGAAACCAGCCAGGCCAGGCTGGATTCAGCTCCCATGTTTTCATTGACGCCGTGGGGTTCCAGGGCATCATGACAGCCGCCGCTGGCAAAATCATATACCGGAATGTTAAGATCATTTTTCCCCATAAACCAGTCAAAGCAGCGCCGGGCCTCCTTCAGCCAGACATTGTCACGGGTAATACGAAAGGCGTCTGCACAGCCTTCAATCAGTGCCATGATTTCAAGAGGTTGTTGGTCAAAGCGTGCGCGTGCGCCGTTGCGGCGCATCCAGCCTTTGTTCCCGATTATCGAGATGTGTCCTTTCTCATCAGTCTGCTGTTGTAAAATCCACCGTAAACTGGTCAGCCCGGTCTGGAGCATGTCAATATTTCCCATGCCTTTTCCGGCCAGAATCAGGGCATGGGGCAGTCTGGCATTGGCATAAGTGAGGATGTCTTCCGGCCAGGGCCAGTCGGCAGAGCCGTTTTCCTTGAACCGATCGTAGAGTCGTTTGGCCAGATGCCGCCTCGTCTTTTTGACCTCGGCATCCCCTTCGTACACTTTCAGGTAATGATGGATGCCGATCAGGGTGAATGCCCAGGCGCGCAAATGCCTGAAGTTATCGACACTGCGAATACTGTCGATAAAAAGGCTGCACACCATGTCACGAACGGACTTTCCCGTTGTTTTACTGATAGTGACCCCCAGTGCCCACAGGGCGCGACCATGTGCGTCTTCGCTGCCCACTTCCTCCAACCATTTGCGGTCATAGGACATGAAATTGCGAAACCGTCCTTTTTCCCGGTTGAACGCGTTGATGATAAAAGAGAAATAAGTTTTTGAAAGCGCCGTAAAATTATCTTCCCTGTGCAGATTGTGATACATGCTCATCGCGATCAGGGCTCGCGCATTGTCATCCAGACAATAGCCGTCCTCCCGCCTGGGCATGGAAAAATAGGAATGCTGAAGAATGCCCGTATCGTCGGTCATGATGCGAATATGGTTCAGGTTGATTCTGGGCAGGGTGTCCACCTTCTGCGTTTTTATTTCTGTCGGCTCAGGCCGGGGTTTCCATCCCTGATTTTCCGTGACTTCCCGAACAAGATGGAGATAACTGCGTGCGACTTCTTTCCATACCATGGGGCGTGAATAGTGGTAGGCTTTCTTTCGCCCCGACT
>CAYTJI010000250.1:0-3691 GCA_964438065.1 uncultured Desulfobacteraceae bacterium
CGCATAAACCAGATATGTGCGACAGGCGCCGCAAGCTGGATGTGGCCCATCCTTTCGCGCCTCACCTTTGACTGAATGACCTCAACACCGCATTTTTCGCATACAATACCCCTGTGCTTCATTCGTTTGTACTTGCCGCAATTGCATTCATAGTCCTTGATCGGCCCGAAAATCTTTGAGCAGAAAAGGCCGTCCTTTTCGGGCTTGAAGGTCCTGTAATTGATGGTTTCCGGTTTTTTGACTTCTCCAAAGGACCATTCCTTGATCTTTTCCGGCGATGCCAGTGAGATGCTGACAGCATTGAAACTCGACGGGTCTTTCGGCTTTGTAAAGAAGCTGTATAATTCTTCCAATGCCTTTCTCCTTTCTAGATCTGGCTGTCCTCAAATAGTTGAAGATCCAGTCCAAGACTCTGCAGTTCTTTTATAAGGACCTTGAACGACTCCGGAAGTCCGGGCTCAAGGACATTATTGCCTTTGACGATCTTTTCATACATCCGGGTTCTGCCTGCAACGTCATCGGATTTGACGGTTAGAAACTCCTGAAGCGTGTAAGCGGCACCGTACGCTTCCATGGCCCAGACTTCCATTTCTCCCAGCCTCTGGCCTCCAAACTGGGCCTTGCCGCCAAGCGGTTGCTGAGTGACAAGGGAGTAGGGGCCGATCGAGCGTGCATGAAGTTTGTCATCCACCAGATGGTGAAGTTTCATCACATACATAATCCCGACTGTCACCTGCTGATCAAATTTTTCACCCGTTCTCCCGTCATAAAGGGTTGCCTGGGCACTCACAGGCAGGCCCGCTTCTTCCAGATGCTTCTTGATTTCACTTTCTTCTGCGCCGTCAAAGACCGGTGACGCCATGGGCAGTCCGGATGTAAACATTTCGGCATTTTTTTTCAGCTCTTCATCGGACAGCCCCGAGAAGAAATCCGCATACTGCTTTTCGGGAAACAAGGTCTTAAACTTGTTTCTCAGCTCATTGATATCTGTCATTTTTTCCAACAGTTCCCGGATTCGCTTCCCCAATTCAACCGATGCCCACCCCAGATGGGTCTCGAGAATCTGACCGACATTCATCCGCGATGGGACACCCAAGGGGTTGAGTACCACATCCACCGGGGTTCCATCCTCAAAATACGGCATGTCTTCCACAGGCAGAATTACCGACAAAACCCCTTTGTTCCCGTGACGACCCGCCATTTTGTCCCCTACGGATAGTTTGCGTTTGATGGCAATACTGATCTTGACCATCTTGATGACGCCCGGGGCCAGATCGTCACCTGCGGTCAGGGCATCCACCTTGTCATCAAAAAGTTTGGTGTAATGGGCGATCTTGGCATCATACTTGTCAATGATTGCCTCCAGTTTCTCTATGTCCTCCATGGGAGCCTTCAGGTCTGCCCCCCTCCAGGCCTCAATCGCGATCCGGTCTACATGTTCCGGCATGATTTTTTGGTTCTCAGGCATGAGGACTTCGCTGGTATCCCTGTCACGCAGAGCGGTTTTCAGCCTTTTTCCAACAAGAGTTTCCTTGAGCCTGTTTTTTACGATCGTGCCAATGATCGTTACCTGATCATTAAGATCCTTTTCCAGCCGTTCGACCTCGGACCTCTCAATCTCGAGACTTCGTTTGTCTTTTTCCACACCTCTTCTGGAAAAGACTTTGGCATCAACAACCGTTCCGTATACCCCGGAAGGAACTCTCAGCGAAGTATCCTTGATATCTCCCGCCTTGTCTCCGAATATCGCCCTCAACAGTTTTTCTTCCGGAGACAGTTGTGTTTCTCCTTTCGGTGTTATTTTCCCCACCAGAACATCTCCGGGCTTGACCTCTGCACCGATCATGATAATGCCGCTGTCATCCAGATTTTTGAGGGCCTCCTCTCCCACATTGGGAATGTCTCTGGTAATTTCTTCTTTCCCCAGCTTGGTGTCTCTCGCGACAACTTCGAACTGCTCGACGTGGATGGATGTATAGACATCCTCCTTTACGATTCTTTCACTCATGAGAATCGAATCCTCAAAGTTGTATCCGCCCCAGGACATAAAAGCGACCATCACGTTTTGACCCAGCGCGAGTTCACCTTGTTCAATGGCCGGACCGTCGGCGATGATCTGGCCTTTCTTCACTGCTTCCCCCACCTTGACAATCGGTTTCTGCGAATAACAGCTGTTCTGGTTGGACTTTCTGAATTTGGCCAATGTGTAGATATCCACATCGGGGTCATCATCCGGACCGCCATCACATCGGACGACGATACGGGAGGCATCCAGATCGTGTACAACCCCGTCTCTCCTCGCAATGACCGACACCCCGGAATCCCGTGCAATGACGCTTTCTATGCCCGTACCTATTAAAGGCGCCTTCGGTTTCAGAAGTGGAACAGCCTGTCGCATCATATTGGAACCCATCAAGGCCCTGTTGGCATCGTCATGTTCCAGGAAAGGGATTAGGGACGAGGAGACGCTCACAAGCTGGTTGGGCGATACATCCATAAATTTTATGTCCTTGACATGGGCTTTCCCCGCTTCTCCTCCAATTCTTACCGCGGCTTCTTCCTTGATAAAACGGCCGTTTTTATCCAGTGGCGCATTGGCCTGGGCAATGGGCACATCACTTTCATCCAGGGCGGAGAGATATGCAATCCGGTTCGTCGCCACACCGTCATCTACATGCCGGTAAGGGGTTTCAATGAAACCGAACTCATTTACTCTGGCATATGTACTCAGAGATACGATCAGCCCGATGTTGGGGCCCTCAGGTGTTTCAATGGGACAGATTCTTCCGTAGTGTGTCGGGTGAACGTCACGCACCTCGAATCCCGCCCGTTCGCGGGTTAACCCGCCGGGGCCTAAAGCGCTTAATCTGCGTTTATGGGTGACTTCAGACAGCGGGTTGGTCTGATCCATAAACTGAGAAAGCTGGCTGGTGCCGAAAAATTCCCTGCATACGGCGGAGACAGGTTTGGAGTTAATCAGATCATGGGGCATCAGTGTCTCCACTTCCTGGAGACTCATTCTCTCCTTAATGGCTCTTTCCATCCTGACCAGACCGATTCTGTACTGATTTTCAAGAAGTTCTCCCACGGCCCGGACCCGACGGTTCCCAAGGTTGTCGATGTCGTCGACCTGTGCTTCCGTACTTTTCAGCCGGATGAGTTCTCGAACCGTTTCAATGATATCTTCTTTTCTCAAAGTCCGCTGGTCAAGCGGGACATCAAGACCAAGCCTGTGGTTCAGCTTCAGTCGCCCGACCTTTGACAGATCATATGTATTCAGGTTAAAAAACAGATTTCTGAAGAATCCTTCGGCCACTTCCTGTGTAGGCGGACTGCTGGGCCTCATCTTTCTGTAGATATCGAGAATCGCCTCATCTGTGGAGCTAATTTTATCCAGCAACATCGTATCTCTGATGGCCGTACTTACACCCTGGGCATCGAGGACCAGACATTCCAGTTCCCGTATCCCTTTCTCCAGCATGACCTGAAGGTTTTCCGATGTCACTGTCTGGTTCACCTCGATCAGTACCTCGCCCGTTTCGGGGTCGATCAGGTCCTCCGCCATTACGCGGCCCTCAATGTCCTCGAGGTTAACGGGGATACGCGTGATCCCCGCGGCTTTAAGCGTCCGGTCCAGTTTCTTGGTGTACTTGTCTCCTTTTCCGGCCAAAACCTCGCCTGTCTGTGGATC
>CAYTJI010000251.1:0-3673 GCA_964438065.1 uncultured Desulfobacteraceae bacterium
AAAAGAGGTTGTCCCGCATCAGGCAACCTCTTTACGAGACCTTTGAAAAGCGACCTCTTTTGCACCAACTCGGCGTCAGGCTCAAATTATAATCCTCAAAATATTCAATATATTCCTGTGGTTATAATTTTCGCCTTCCTTTGATTTAGCACAAAATCGGTCATTTTTTAAAGGTCTCTTTACGTATCATTTGGTAGCGGGGGGCGGATTCGAACCACCGACCTTCGGGTTATGAGCCCGACGAGCTACCAGACTGCTCCACCCCGCGGCAATATAATAGGATATTCCTGTTTGCACAGGCTTGTCAATCAAAAAATTCAATTCATGCACAAGGAAAATATCCACGACCGGGAGGAATGCCCTTGGAAGCGGTGCCGTTTCCAGGATGCGCGGGTTATTCCAAGTGGTAAGTTTTTATCTTTGAAATCAGAATGGGTCGGCTGATTTCAAGGATTCTTGCAGCCTGGGACTTGTTTCCGCCGGTCAGTTTCAGGACTTTTTCGATCATGTCTTTTTCCAGTTTTCTGCAGGCTTTCTTGATGGAGAGGTTTTCCGGTGCGTCCGGGTTTGAAAGACACGTCTCGGACCGGCAGATCGATTCGGGAAGCTCCGAGGGGGTGATCCATCTCCCCGTGTTCAGCAGCACAGCCCTTTCAATGACATTTTCGAGCTCTCTCACATTGCCCGGCCAGGCATATCCCATGAGAATCGGCATGGCCTCCGAGGAGAGTCCTTCAATATTTTTGTTTAGCTTTTTATTATACAGATCAATGAAATATCCCACCAGAATAGGGATATCGCCGCGTCTTTCTCTCAACGGCGGGACGTGGATGGTCATGACATTGATGCGATAATAGAGGTCTTCGCGGAAGCGTCCCTCCTTTACCTCTTTTTCCAGATCTCTTGCCGTGGCGGTAATCACCCGGACATCAATTTTTTTTGCGCCGAGACTTCCCAGCGGCGAGACCTCCTCTTCCTGCAGCACACGAAGCAGCTTAACCTGGAGCGGCATGGACAGCTCCCCGATCTCATCCAGGAAAATGGTTCCCCCGTCCGCTTCCTCAAATCGCCCCGGCTTGTCCCGGACCGCACCCGTGAACGCGCCTTTCCTGTAACCGAACAGTTCGCTTTCAAGCAGATTTTCGGGAATACCCCCGCAATTAATGGATACCAGTGGGCGGGATGCCCTCGGGCTGTTGGCATGCAGGGCTCTGGCAACCAATTCCTTGCCGGTCCCGCTCTCGCCGGTGATGAGCACCGTGGTCTTGTGTTCAGCGACTTTCCCCACCAGTTCGAATACATGGGCCATGGCCTCGCTTCTGGCCACGATATTTTCAAAGGAATATTTTTTTTCGATCTCATCTATCCGGATTTTGAGACGCCGGTTTTCATCCTTGAGACGTTCCCTTTCTTCGGCCTTTTTGAGGGTCAAGAGCACCTCGTCCGCTTTGAAAGGCTTGGAGATATAGTCGTATGCGCCCTCTTTCATGGATTCCACCGCCACATCAATGGTTCCGTAGGCGGACATCATGATGTAGGTCTTGTCCGGGTGGTCCTTGACAGCATGTTTCAGAAATGTCATCCCATCCATGCGGGGCATTTTAATGTCGCAGAGGACAAAATCGAAATCCGTTTTTTCGAGGATCTTCAGCCCTTCAATGCCGTCTGCCGCGATTTCAACCGCATATCCGGCCCTACCCAGCATCACATTGAGAAGGTGCCGCATGTTTTCTTCATCGTCGATCACGAGCACACGTTGTCGAGGCATGGAGTTGCTCCTGTCAATGCCCTGTTCCGGGGCTCCAACGATTTTTCCGCCTCTTTCTCCGGCACGGATTGGTCCGGATCAAGCGGGAGGCTGACGATCACGGTCGTTCCGCTTCCGAAGGTGCTTTCCACCCGGATTTTACCACCCAGCCTGTCTATAATGCTGTAGGACACTGATAATCCGAGGCCGGTGCCCCTGCCGGGTTCTTTGGTCGTGTAGAAAGGATCAAAAATGTGTGCCAGTTCCTCCGCACGGATACCTGGCCCTGTGTCCTCAAAATGAAGTTCCAATGTATTTCCCTTCTGTTTTGTCTGGATGTTGAGGATGTGGTCTCTGAAAGCGCCGTGTCGGCTGTCATCTTGCATGGCGTCCGCAGCATTGATGATCAGATTCAGAAAAACCTGTTTCAACTGGTTGGGGTCTGCCCGAACAGTGTGTTTTTGTGCGTTGAACATCGGTTTCATCCGGATGTGGGCCATCATCGGCTGTGGGCTCAGCATGTTCAGCGTGTCCGTCAGCAGTGCATGGATATCCACCCTTGAAAGACTACCCTCCGGGGATCGGGAGAAATCAAGAAGATCCCGGATAATCCGGCTGATGCGGGTAATTTCCGATTCCATCCGCTCCAGAAAGTCCCGGTATTCTTTGCCACTCGGATCTCCTGTTTTCAGCAGATCCAGATATCCCAGGACAATGCCAATGGGGTTTCCGATTTCGTGGGCCACACCGGTCGCCAGCCGACCCACGGACGCGAATTTTTCCGAGCGGATGATTTCATCCTGGGCCTTCTTGATTTCCCGGTTGGCCTCCTCCAGCGAAGAAATATAGGTCCTCAGGTCTTTTTTGTTTTCCTCCAGCCGTCTGAGCATGGTGTTCAGGGAACGTGAAAGCTGTCCGATTTCATCGGGCGAAATATCTTTTATCGGCGGCACGGATTCCACGTCCTTGAATTCCTCCGTGATGTGAAGGAGTTTCCGGATGGGCGTGACAACAGTTCGAGACAGAAGACGAACGCCGAAAAAAACGAGAATGACTCCGTTGAGAAATATATAAATAAGGACAAAACCTTCAGACCTTCTCAATTTTTGATACAGGGGTTTCAGACTTGTGCCGATGGTGACCACACCGGACGGACGTGTACCCGCAAGCACGGGCGTGGACATATAGATGCTGTCGTGGGCGAGCCAGAGAACTCCCCAGGTACTCCCGGAAAAACTGAGACACGGTTCCCTTGTGGACAGGCACTGTCTGGAAATGGCCAGGGCACTCTTTTCGGATGGTCCCCATGGCCCCTGACTGAAGATTTTTATGCCCCGTCCGTTGAGTACCATGGCCATCGTGAATGGACCCGAATTGAGCAGATGGGAAACAGTCTTCCGGAATCGGGGATGGGATCCGGATGCCTGCCATGTCGCACTACCCGAAAATTCGTGACTTGCAATCTGTTCCAGGGCATTGAGCAACAGACGGCCGGTCTGCAATTCGTTCTGTACGAGGTGGTCCTCAGCCAGTTTGATCATGACCACATTCATGAGCAGCATTGCAGCCAGGATCAGAAAGGCCAGATGCGCCATGACACTTGTCTTGAGGCTGTGGAATGGAAACCGCAAAATAAGATTCTCCTTAAAGCCGCCCATCATAGTCCGGGTTTTTTCGACTTGATTTGGCACCAAACAGGCATTTTCAGAGATCTCTCAAAATCCCGTTGAGTGCGCATACCAACAGGAGGCCGCCGGTACTTATGCCGACCCGAAACGCAGTAAGTGTGGAACCTAAATCCTGCAAGCGTCGAGTTTGCCGAAGACCTGCCTGCAGCAGGCAGGTGCAAGGCGGCAAGGGTGCAGACGTACGACGATACTTCAAGTCCTTGCCAACACCGTCCCGCCTCCAGGCGGGATAAAATCG
>CAYTJI010000252.1:0-3667 GCA_964438065.1 uncultured Desulfobacteraceae bacterium
GACCACATCTGCAGACTGGGGCCTGGGTTTTTCCCGGGTTTTGGCTGCCGGAACTGGCGCCGGCTTTTTCTCCGTGATGGTTTTTGCGTTTGAAGATACCTGGCTCACGCCGGTGACCGTAATGGAGAAAGTCGGCAGTGATGCGATCGCCGAACCGTCGCTCACCAGTATCACGATATTCTTATAGGTACCGATATCACGGCTGCCCGGCGTGCCGGTCAGGATACCGGTGGCCGTGTCAAACCGCGTCCAGGGGGGTTGGTTGGCAATAAAAAACGTAAGTTTGTCATCCGGGTCCGGATCGCTTGCGACAGGAACAAAGCGGTATGTTGTTCCCTGCCGGGCAATGGTCTGCGGGACTCCGTGAATCGCGGGGGCACTGTTTGCTTTCACCTGCAGTCTTTCAGTTTCCGGATTCTTCTCCGTCAGTTTTTCCGGTACGGCCTCAGATTTGCTGATAACGATCTTTTCGGTTTTCCTGGTGTCAAACAATTGTGTTTTATCGACCTGTTCAGAATGAGGTTTGAATATCGTGCCTTTTGACTGAAAAAACAGATATCCGCCGGCACCTGCGAGCGCAAGGACAGCGAAGATAGAGAGAAAAACAAACACCCGTTTTTGCCTGGTAGGGCTTGTGGTGTTGTATCCGGGAACCTCAACTGCCTCGTCCCACGGCGGAAGATCCGATTCCTCATGCATATCGTCGGAAAACCCGGGAGATTCCTCGTCTCCAAGATATTCTTTTATGTCGTCGTCAACATTGATCCTCACTTGTTTTTCCCTTTCCCCGGGGATATCTTCCGGAACTTCCCGGCTGATTTTTTCCTCCGGTGAAACTTCCTCCGGGGGGTCATCAGAGGGGAATGCCCCGGGTGCCTCGTCACCGGGTGGTATCCAGGTTTCATGATCACCCGGATCAGGACCCCTGGACACATCCTCCTCTTCAGCATGCGGGATTTCATTCTTTTCTCCGGTGATATTTTCGGAATCCTGGTCATCGATGGCTTCTGCCCGGATCCCGTCACCGGTCATCTTTTCAGATGACGGATCATCGGTTGTGTCATCCGAAAGAGGTATCCAGGCCTCATTGTCATCCACACCATAACCGCCGTCCTCTTGATCAGGAAGAATGGCGTCTTCTCCATCAGTTGAAGATTTGTCGGCCTTGTCCCCGATTATCCCGTCAGCTTCTTCGGAAGATTTTTTTTCGTTGGTATCTTCAAATAGATCTTCTCCCATTGCATTCCTCCTGGAATAAGTTTACGGCAACGTTGTTGGACGAACCCCGATGAGTCAATGATCCATCCGGCAGAATGAGTGAAAAACGACCACATTTTCCCCAACGCGGCGCCTGCCTGTGGCGTGGCCTGTCTGCCGTCCGGACAGGACAGGCAGGCACGCAAACAGGTCAGACTCAATTCATTCATCCTGACGGATCAGTGAATGTTACGCGTTTTGTCCTTAATTTTCCGGGTAAACACCGGTTCGACCTCGCCCCGGTTCGGCCCTTTATTGTTACCGGTCTTCCAGGGACGCAGGGATATCCAGAAACCGGCAAAAAGTGTGAGGAGCAGCCAGTCCCGGCCGATCAGAATCAGAGATGCCCAGCTGTACCCGCCATAGGACTCCTTGAATTCTCCATAAATATCACCGGCCAGTATGACCACCAGTACCGACGGAATAAAATATTTTATAAGGATATTCCACCAGGTTCCCAGTTGAACAGAAGAAATCCGGTTTACATGCTTTCTGAGGATGTCCAGTTTGAAGAGCCATCCGACCAGGATACATTCAAACATCCCGACGACAACAAGTCCGTAATTGGTGAGAAAATGATCCAGGATATCCAGCCAGTGGATGCCTGCCTGAGTGGTGAATACGACTGACGCGGCACATCCGATGACACATACGGGTGTGACAACAAATTTCCTGTCTGTCCCGAACTTGTCCATGATGGCCGAGGTAAAGGCCTCGATAATTGAAACAGAGGATGACAGGCCGGCCACGAAAAGGCAGAGAAAGAACACGGCGCCGAACAGATTGCCGCCCGGCATGATGCTCATGGCCTTGGGGTAGGCGACAAAGGCCAGCCCGATGCTTTGTGAAACAACATCGGAGATGGGCTTCTGTTCCGACGCGGCCATGAACCCCAGAACGGAAAACACGGCAAGCCCGGCAAATATGGAATAGCCGCTGTTAATGACACCCGTCAGGAGTGCATTGCGGGTAATGTTGCTTTTTCTGGGGAGATAGCTCGCGTACGCGATCATGATACCAAAGCCGAGACTCAGTGTGAAGAATATCTGGCTGTACGCGTCAATCCATACCTGCGGACTTGAAAGACAGGAGAAATCCGGGGTCAGGTATGCCTCGATCCCCTCCATGGCCCCGTCAAGAGTCAGAGACCAGCATACAAGAAGCGCCGTGAGGGTGAAAAGCACAGGCATAAATATTTTGTTCGCCAGCTCAACACCTTTCCGGACCCCTCTGTATATGATCATCCAGTTGAAAAACCACACGATGATCAGGCCGAAGAAAATCGGGGTTCTTATCTGGCCCAGATCTGAAGGGCTTTTACTCATGGCCAGAAAGTCCCTGAAAAAGAAGGTATTGGGATCATTGCCCCAGCCATAGTTCATGGACAGGAAAAAGAAATTCAGACACCATGAAATAATGGTGGAATAGTATAATTCAATGCCGAACATCACAAGGGTGACGGCCCACCATCCGAGCCATTCCCAGTTTTTCCGGATTTTGTGGCATGCGAGGGGCGCAGACCCGATACGTTCATGACCCATGCCGAACTCGAGAATCAGCAGGGGGATGCCGGCTGTGGCCAGCGCCGTCACATAGGGAATCAGAAAGGCGCCGCCGCCGTGACTGTAGGCCATGTAACTGAACCGCCAGATATTACCCAGTCCTATGGCGGATCCTATCGCGGCCAGGAGAAAACCGATTTGACTTTTCCACTGCTCTCTTTTAATCGGATAGTCCTCCCTGTTTTGAAGGCCTTATGTCGGAATTCCGGACGGGCTTGACGACCCGGATAAGTTCGGCGGATATCCGTATGGCAGTGCATGTTTCGAGGCCTTCGAAAGCTGCCGCATTTGCCCCAACCCGGCGCCTGCCTGTGGGGTGGCCTGTCCGCCGTCCGGACGGGACAGGCCAGGCTCATCGTCCGGGATTTTCGACCTGACTGGACATAAAATTGATGGCATTTCAGAGGTCTCGTTACCGGATAGGCCCTATGGCCGGCCCCCGGATGCGGGGCGGGGGACATATTCAGGTGTCTGATTCATTCCCGCCGGCATGTACTGCCTGTCACGATTCGTCAAATCGGAAGCGGCGTTCCCTGAAAATTTTGAGACAGGCATCGACAACATCGGGCTCATAGAGGATTCCTCTGTTCTTTGAAATTTCGTCAAGTGCCTTTTCAATACCCAGGGATGGCCGGTATGGCCTGTGGGAGGCCATGGCCTCCACGACATCAGCGACTCCGAGGATTTTCGCTTCCATCAGGATATCATTGCCCGAAAGCCCGTTGGGGTAGCCGCTGCCGTCGATTCTTTCATGGTGCTGCAAAACCATCTGGGCAATGGGCCATGGGAACTCGATACCTTCCAGAATTTCGTATCCGGTCTTCGAATGTGTTTTGATGAGATTGAAT
>CAYTJI010000253.1:0-3625 GCA_964438065.1 uncultured Desulfobacteraceae bacterium
CCCACGATTTACCCGTTGACAACCCCTCGCTCCTGATATATTTTGTATATATGATTTATACGATGTGCTGCTTGTCAGCATAATAATCTCAACCAATCCCTTATTCGCTGCAACGCTATTGCCGGGAGGAAGGACCATGACAACACAGATGATCATCAGGATTGAACCGAGTCTAAAAGATAAAATAAGTAAATTAGCAAAATCTGAAGGTAAAAGCTTGAGTGAACTCATACGTGAGCTTATTGAAAATTACACAAAAGAACGGGACATGGGGAATTACATAGATGAATTATGGAATTCTATCGGAGAAAAATTATCTAAAAAAAATGTTGAAAAATCAGATATTGAGAACGCTATAAAGCAGGTACGGTCGGAAAATGCTTAAAATCGTTATCGATACCAATGTTTTCATTTCCTCCTTTTTCGGTGGCGCTCCCCGTGAAATTATAAATCTGTGGAAAGACGGCCAAATTGTTTTATGTTTATCTCAAGGGATTGTTGAAGAATACATTAAAGTCTTAAATCGTCTGGGGTTAAAAGATCAAGATGAGATAGCAAGACTGACCAAATTATTTGCCGAGGGATACAATTCAATTTTTACAGCAAGTACGCCGAGCTTACTTGTGGTTAGGGATGATCCTGATGATAATAAATTTATTGAGTGTGCGGTTGCCCTTGATTGCAAAATTATCATATCCGGAGACAATCACCTTAAAAAGATAAAAAGATATATCGATATCAAAATATTATCACCAAAGGAATTCCTGGAATTACAACAAGACATGTAGAAAATAAATATCGTTTTGTGCCTTTCCCGGAAGATGTCGGATATGTGGCCGGCGGGCACGGCGTTCCCGCGGCGCTGACTTTGCCAGGGGCCGTGATCATGCATCATCTATTGGAGAAGAAAACATGAAGATTGATATTGATTCCATGAGTTACGAAGAACTGCTGAAATTGAACCACAGGATAGTAGAAAGGCTGAAATTCCTGGATTCGATGCGGACTCATCATGAAATGATGCAGTTCAGCCCCGGCGACCAGGTTTGTTTTCAACCACCCGGCAGGGATAAGCAATTCGGCACACTGGTCAAATTTAACAGGAAAACGGTTACCGTCATTACCGGGTCAGGTGAGCGATGGAATGTCCCACCCCATTTGCTGAGAAAAGTTAAAGATGTAAAAGACAATAAAAACAGTCAAGGCAAAATAATCGACCTGCCTGAAAGATGATTTGCGGATCGGCTGACAGAAAACTTTCAGACTGCGAAAAAGGCTGAATATATTACAGCCGCTTCACCTTCTGGTAATAGGATTCCGACAGATAAACGGCCGCGAGCGGATTGTGCCCGGTCACGCGGTCCTTGGCCGCCAGCACGGTGGTCGGGGCCTCGGCATACTTGAAAAAGAGCGAATCGTGTCCCACGCACAGGCCCAGGAGGACATTGAACTCGGTCTTTTCATGGTTCATGAGCCGGGCCTGGTAGATGGGGTTGCACATGGCCTCGTCCGTGTCCTGGTAGATCTTATCTTTCTCATCAAGGCCGAGGAGATCCTTTGAGGACCGGCCCGCCTTGCAGACCACCGATACCACCTCGAACCCTTTGCTCTCCAGGATATCCGCCACGATGGCCGCCTCTTTCATGAGCCCGATACAGAAGGCCAGGCCCAGCCGCCGGTATCCCATTCTTCGGGCGAACTCGCAGATCTCCACGATGCGGGTCTTGGTGGGCTGCATGACATAGGGCCGCTCATGCCGGTTGGCGTAACACTCGGCCTCCTGGATGGAGGCCTGGCGGGCGAATTCGCGGATATCCGGTTTCTCGTATTCCCGGTTCGACTCCGCCAGGACCTGCCTGCGGCTTACCGTGGGACACCCCTTGGAAGCGGTTCCTTCATCGGTCATGCAGATCTTCTCCGGGATATCGATATCACACGCGGCGCACGCGGCCGGGCGGGGCGATTTTTGCTCTGCCATGGGAACTCCTTTCTCAGGCGGGGTTATCCGCCGGACGGGCCGGCATCCGGTTTCCGACCCTGCACGAGGTATGAGCGGGCCTCTTCCTCCAGCTTGTATTTCTGGATTTTTCCCACGCCGGCCATGGGAATCTCATCCACGAATTTAACATACCGGGGCACCTTGTAATTGGCAATGCGCTCCTTGCAAAAGGCCCGCACCTCTTCTTCCGATGATGTCCGGCCCTCCTTCAGCACGATGAAGGCGAATCCCACCTCTCCCATCCGGTCGTCCGGCACGCCGATGACGGCGGCCTGCTTTACCTTGGGAAAGGTATACAGGAAATTTTCGACCTCGGTCGGATAGACGTTGGTTCCGCCGGAGATAAACATCTCCTTGAGCCGGCCCGTGATGCAGAAATTGCCCTCCCCGTCGATATAGCCCAGATCCGTGGTATGGAACCATCCCTCCCCGTCGAAGCAGGCGGCCGTCTCCTCCGGCATCTTGTAATATCCCTTCATCACGATCCAGCCCCGGGTACACAATTCCCCGATTTCGCCGCGGGGCAGGTCCTCGCCGGTCCCGGGATCCACGATCTTGATCTCGACATCCGGGAAGGGCCTCCCCGTGGTCCGTGACATCACCCCGGGATCGTCCTGAAACGAGGTCATGGTGGTGGCCCCGCTGTTTTCCGTCATGCCGTACCCGTTGCACAGGGTCTCGATCCCCATGATGTCACGGACGTCGTTCACCATTTTCGTGGACGCCGGAGCGGCACCGGTCATCCCGGTCCGCAGGGAACCGATTCGGTGCGGATCCGCCTCCTTCGAGCCCGAAGGGCGCGGTCTCGTCCCGGACGCCGCTCCCGAAATTGACCCAGCTGAGGTCGTCGGCATCCACCCTGAACCGATAGGTCACCCCCAGGCCTCCCCGCCACCTTCCCGGGCCCGCGCTGTCCGGGGTGTATTCGTATTGCAGCGTAAAGAAGGGATCGATGATCTCGTGCAGTTCGGGATCGGGCGACCGGAGGCCGCCCAGGCAGACAACCGGGGCGATATGATCCCACCCGTCAAAGCCCTCCGTTGCGCCCCCGCCGCCTTTGGAAAGGAAATGGATTTCCGCAAAGGGCCTTCCCGTCCGGGGATTGATCCCGGCGGTGGCCGGAGAGCACCATCTCGCCCAACCGGCCGAAACCTTTTCCGGGATCGCCCGGGAAAGGGCCAGCCATACGGCGGCCCCGCCGACCTCCGAAGTCACCGGCCCGTTGCAGGTGGTGGGTGCGGGTTCCACGGGATTCAGCAGGCATCCAGGGGGCGCAATGATCCGGATGGGTCTCATGGCGCCCTCATTGTGCTTGATCCGGGACCCCAGACACGCGAAAAAGGCGAGGTAGGTGTGGGAGGCCGTGGCGGCCATGGGGCTGTTGAACGGGCCTTTTGTCTGGGGATCGGTGCCGGTGTAGTCGAACACGATCGTATCCCCCTTCACCTTCACCGTCAGCCGGATGGTAATCATCCGGTCTCTCTCGATGCCGTCGTGATCGATACATTGCTCGCCGTAATATTCGCCGTCGGGGATCCCGCTGACCTCTTTCCTCATCTGGCGTTCGGCGCGCGCCCTGTTCAGGCGGAATTCCCCGCCGAAAAAGAATTCCGGGTCAAGGTATCC
>CAYTJI010000254.1:0-3618 GCA_964438065.1 uncultured Desulfobacteraceae bacterium
TTGCGCAATCCCTGGGTCAATCTGCGGGATCACCTGCGGTTTCCCCGGCCTTGCGCAAAAATTCGCATTTCCGGATCGGAAACTCACCCGTGCCCAAGTTTCATTTATGGATGGGCACAAGTTAGAACAAATTTACCGTGTGTTCGGGGGCGAAAGTGCTTGACATTTCCGCTACACAAGCTATATTCCCATCGATATAATCCGTGTTCCATGGCCCGGTAAAAATTCTTTTCTCCAGGGAAGAGCCTTGCCCGGCCGGCAATATTTTTCACGGACCCTGTTGATAGCATCCACGAGATGGGGGACGAACGTTGACTTTAAAAAAATTTACGGTGTTCCTGTTGCCTGACGGCGATAACAGCGTCCGTCAGTTCAGGCTCCGCATCCCTTCTCCGAGCCTCCTGATCCTGTTTGGAATATGCTTTTCCGCATTCCTGCTGTGGTTCGTCCATAACTATTTTACCATGAAATCCCAGATGCCTCATCTGGTCAAGCTTGAAAGAGAGGCTGCGCAGAGAAAGCAGCAGATCCTCCACATGGCTCAACGGATCGATCAGATTTCTCAGGAAATCGATGCTCAGAAAGAGTTGAGTCGGCGGTTGAAAGTCATGGTCAATCTTGAAACAGACGATACGGCCTCCCATGGTATCGGAGGACCGGCACCTATTTTTTCGGAAATGAACGATGCCGAGGTGAGGAATGAAAAGGGACTGGTTCGTCTGATGCACCGCAGACTGGATAACCTTGAAGATGAAATGGCTGTTGATGAGAAGGAGAAATCCGATCTCTATGAATTTTTTGAAAACCAGAAAATGCTTCTGGCCTCAACACCCTCCATTTGGCCGACAAAAGGTTGGATGAGCAGTCGTTTCGGATACCGGATTTCCCCCTTTACCGGGAAAAAAGAGTTTCACAGGGGCATTGATATCGCGACGAGAATGGGGGCGCCCATCATCGCTCCCGCAGATGGCATCGTGTCCTTTACGGGCTGGGACGGGGGGTACGGGAGAACGTTGACCATCAACCATGGTTACGGACTCGTGACGCGGTTCGCCCACCTCAAAAAGGCACTTGTAAAAAAAGGACAGCACGTCAAACGGGGTGAAACCATCGCCCTCGTGGGAAATACCGGTCGATCGACCGGGCCTCACCTGCACTATGAGGTCCATCTGAACCATATCGCTGTTGATCCACTCCGATATATCCTCAATTAATGAGTTTCCATCCATAAACGGCCTTTTTCCGCAATCCCCGCGTCAATCTGCGGGTTCACTTGCCTGCCAGTGCATAGCCTGTCTGGCGTCCGGACGGGACAGGCAGGCACGCACACAGGTGCGGCGCACCGGATATACGCCTCCGCATCATCCCCTGATTTCCCCGGCCTTGCGCAAAAAATTGCATTTCCGGATCGAAAGCTCAACATTCCCACACACAGCCCCTGCAGCCCCTGATGGTACGGATCTTTGAGACACACCTGAGATCTCATGTGTACCTGCACCATATGGGGGTTGGTCCCGGTTTTTCCTGTAACCTGGGGTTATCCCGAAACCGGAGAACCTGAAACCTAAATACTGCAAACGTCGGGTTTGCCGAAGACCTGCCTGCAGCAGGCAGGTGCAAGGCGGCAAGGGCGCAGACGTACGACGATACGTCAAGTCCTTGCCGACGCCGTCCCGCCTCCAGGCGGGATAAAATCGGCGTTCCCGCGGGGTAAACTGTTTTCAAAAACCGCCGCCTTTATGGCCGCATTCGGATTGATGCGTGAAATGCAAGCCCGGCATTCCCATAATTCATTGATATTAGAGATATAACTTCATTTTTTGAAAACAGTTTATGCAGGTTTCAGGTGAAATAAAGCGCCGTGGTTCGTATTGAAACAAGATGCGGTAAATTACTCCAAGGGTATGGAAACAGGACGCGGCGTATGAATTCTTGATTTTTTTCCGGCGAAGGTTTTTAATGCGGATATACCGGGGAACAGATTTTTTCATTTTCCCTTGTCGAACAAACAATCAATTCCGGATGGGAATTATGCTTGGTAAAATCATAAAAGGCATTTTTGGCAGCAAGAATGAGCGTGAATTGAAACAGATGGCTCCGCTGGTAGACAGGATCAACAGCCTGGAACCGGATTTCAAGGTGTTGTCGGACGAACAGCTTCAGTCAAAAACCGCTGAATTCAAAGAACGGCTGTCAAACGGAGAACCCCTGGATGATCTTTTGCCCGAGGCTTTTGCCGCTGTACGGGAAGCCTCCATAAGGGTGCTGGGCATGCGTCATTTTGATGTCCAGCTGATCGGTGGCATTGTCCTGCACCGGGGAATGATTGCCGAGATGAAAACCGGTGAGGGGAAAACCCTGGCTGCGACCCTGCCCCTGTATCTGAACGCCCTGACCGGGCGCGGCGCCCACCTGGTAACGGTAAACGATTACCTGGCACAGCGTGATGCGGAATGGATGGGCGGGGTTTACAAAGCCTTGGGGCTGTCCGTGGGCGTCATTATTCACGGTCTTACAGATTCTGAACGTAAAGCCGCCTATGCCTGTGATATCACTTATGGAACAAATAATGAGTTCGGTTTTGATTACCTTCGCGACAATATGAAATTCGATCCTGCGGAATTGGTTCAGAGGGATTTTCATTATGCGATTGTGGACGAGGTGGACAGCATCCTGATTGACGAGGCCCGGACGCCTTTGATTATCAGCGGCCCAGTGGAACATGGCAAAGACAAAACCTATGAAGAAGTAAAACCCGTGGTGATCAACCTGCGGAAAAAGCAGGGAGGCGTAATCCGTACGCTTTTGAAGGAGGCACGCCAGAGGATTGATGCCGGAGACCTGGACGACAAGACCATTGAGTTGCTGCTGCAGATCAAAAGGGGGGATCCCAAGAATCACGCGTTTCTGGATCTTATTTCCAGACACCAGGGGTTGAAAAAAGAAATTGACAGGATGGAAAGCATGTTGAGCGCACAGAAGCTTCTGCCGGAACTGGATGAAATCCTGTATTGTGTGATTGACGAGCGCAGCAATACGGTGGAACTGACTGAAAAAGGACTCGCCGTACCGGCCAGCGCCGGGTTCGGGGAATTTGTGCTGCCAGATCTGGATGAGGAAAGCCATCTGATTCGGGAGAACGATGATCTTAGCGATCAGGAAAAAGAAGAGCAGCTCAAAAAGGAGATTGAACAACTCAATGAGCGTATTACCCGCGTCAAAGAAGCGCTGGGTACAAACGAAAAAATCCTGAATGAAAAAATGGCAGAGACCGAATCGGAAGAGCGCATTATCAATCATAAACGCAAGCAACTCCTCTCCCAGCTCAATCAGCGTCTTATTTCTCAATATGAAAGAATACGGCGAGCAAAAGAAGGCATTGCTGTTGCGGTAGTGAGAAATTATACGTGCAGCGGATGCTTTGCAACGATTCCGGCACAGACAGTGCTGGAGATTCGCAAACGGGAGCGTATCATCTTTTGTGAAACATGCGGCAGAATTCTAATTACGCCAGAGATTGAAGAAAAAGCAGTCGCCGAGCTGCATGTCCTGGATCCGCATTAAATTTTGATTGAACATTTTTCTTAAAAATGAGTCCAATTGACGCATGTCAAAGGT
>CAYTJI010000255.1:0-3613 GCA_964438065.1 uncultured Desulfobacteraceae bacterium
TTTGCAAGTTTGAGGTTTCACTAAAAGAGATCGGAAAAAGGAAACCGGGGATTTTCTGGTCGAGTTCAGATCGGAGGAAGTCCTGAAGGGAACGCTGAAAACGGCGGTAGTGGTGGAAGACGAAGGGATCTGAGATATGAACGGTCACGCTGACCTGCAGCATCTTGCGTTCCTGGCGGAGTCGGGCCGGGGCGCGGCGCACCTGAAAGGTTTGCTGTGCACGCCTCTGATAATGCCGTGGGGAGTGCTGTCCGCCGAGGGGTTTTCACAAGCATTTGAGTCTCTCAGGAATTGTCTGGAAAAAGAACCCGGGCTTGCTGAACTTCTGGAACTCAATCTTGTTACAGCATGGCTGCTCCGGACAGAGTCGGAGCCGGAGTGGTATGCCGACTGGGTCCGGAATCGCATCCCTGCGGACGGTTATTTCGCACGCCTGAAGTGGCGGAACATGCGCCTTGGCCGATGGGACGTCGTTCCGGTGTTTCTGGTAAAGGACCGGGCCTGTGTAAGATATTTTGTCGTCGGGTACCTTGACCCCGCCGGCACCGGCGGCAGACTCGTTTCATGGCCGGAGTGGGCAGATCCCCTGATGGATCAGACTGTAAAAACCGCCATTTATTCCGCCGCAGCCGCATCCGGGCACATCTGCCCCACTGAAGCCGGGTGCGGGTTCTACTGCTATCCGCTGACCGTGCCCAACCGCCGCGTTCAGTTTACGCAGGGCTCCTGCGGGCTTCCTCTGGCACTGGGGTTTATAAAGCTCGTGGCCGGCGAGAGTGCGTCTGACGGTCTGGCGGTTACCGGCGTTATCCATGAAGACGGGACGGTCCGCGGTGCAGCGCGCGTGGGCGAAAAGATCCGGCACGCGGCCGAAAAAGGCTTTAAAGTGTTTCTCAGGCCTGCTGCCTGTCCTGTTGCATCCGGGGAACCCGGGCTTGAAGTCCTGCCGGTTTCCAGCCTCCGGGAGGCCTGGATGTTTTCTGTCCTTTACACCCCCGGAAAGGCAAAGGAACTGGTCCTGACGGCGGGCATGCTGGAAGACCCCCGCGTGTTTGTAAACAATTGTTGTTCGGTCCCGCAGGAATGGCTCCTGTGGGCCTGTCGAAATAACCGGACCCGGTTTGTGGCGGAAGGGCTGGCGGCGTCACCGGACTTGTTCGCGCGGTTTGTTGAACAGTTTTCCTGTTGTCTCTATAGGGGAGATTTCGTTCGGGCCGAGGCACTCGGCCAGTGGGTGTCTGAAGAAATGGTCGGGGAAGCCGGCAAGACAGCCCCGCTGTCTGTTTTCAAGTGGTATGTCCTGAATCTGTCCCTGGCGAACCACAGAGGGGATGTGGCGGATGCCCGGAAATGGGAAAAAAAGGCCTGTGCCATGGAAAAAGACGCATCGGTCCCGGATATCGGGGCGCTTGCCGAATTCTGCAATCACCGGTTCATCGCCGGGTGTCACAACTGTTATCATTTTGCGCCGGACCTGCCGCAGTTCGTAACCCGCATACTCGACTTGCTGGAAGAGCAATACCGTTCTGAACAGAAGGTGGTCCGAAACGCGGTCAATAAGACCCTTGGCGCGCTCTATGGCTCCATTGCCCAGAATTTCGGATTCTGCGGGCCGTTGTATCTGGCCCAGACCCGGAAATATGTCCGCCTTTCCGGAGAGGCCTTTGGCGGCGGCAGGGTACCGGAATTCCGTGAGGACTGGCTCAGGCAGCTCAACTACCTTATGTACGCGGAACTTGACGCCGGGGACATGGATGCTCAGACCCTGCAGGCATACCTGGAGATTGGCGGTTGGGAGGACCTCTGGGCGAAACTGCCGGGGCTTTCGTTATGGCGACACGCGGCACTTGCGCGTTTTCTTGCCGACAGCCGGGAGACGGCCGTGAAACGGGAATACGCGGACCGGACCTTGAGGACGGAGACGGGGGCCCTCGTACAGAGACACCCCTGGCAGTTGTGGCTTTTCAACATGGGGCGGGTGAGCCGCTCGCTGGGGGACCGGGAGCAGTCCATTAACCTTTATCACAAGAGTCTCGATCTGTGCATGCGCCCCAGACTCGGGCCCACGGTCCGTGTGATGGCGCTGCTGCCCCTGTCCGGTCTGTGGGAAACCGGCGCTTTGCCCGTGGCCGGGCAGGGCGTCCTGGAAAGAGATATCCGGGCATCCGCGCAAGCCCTCAACCCGGTTTATTTCCGGGAGTTCCTGGAGGAACCGGATTTTGAGGCTTCACTGGAAAAAATATGGAAGCGGCCCGGGTCGCTGTTTCCTTTCACCTACCGGTGATTGGTACCAATTGACACCTCCGAGACACATCCGTGCCTGGCGGTGAGGAAGGAGAATTCATGCTTTACGGCAGATATCAGTTTACATGCCGAATGGAAACCGGGGCCATCCTGCCGGCCTATAAGGGATCCACCTTGAGAGGGGTGTTCGGTCATGCCCTCAAACGGGTGGTGTGCGCGCTCAGGCGGCAGGAGTGTAAAACCTGCATCCTGAAAAAACGGTGCATATACCCGATCGTTTTTGAAACGCCTCTGGCTGTGGACATGCCTGAAGGGTCCCGGGTGTCGCACCCGCCCCACCCCTTTGTGATCGAGCCGCCGGACACCGAACAGATGGAATACCGTCCGGGTGAGACCCTGACATGCCGTCTTGTTCTTTTCGGGGAGGTTAACAACAACCTGCCGTACTTCGTGTATGACTTTCAACAGATGGGCCGGATCGGCATCGGGAAGCGGGTCAATGGAAAGCGTGGCAGGTTCGTTTTGGAGGAAGTCAGAAACGGCCGGAAAGTCCTGTATTCGGAGAAAGACGGCAAACTGGACCTGGCCGGAGATCCCGAAGATCTGACCCTCGTGGACCCGGATGCCGTTAATGCCCCGCGAACCGTGGCCGGGGGAAGGAAAGAGACCCTGTCAGCCGTTGCGCCCGCAGCCGTTGACGGAAACGGGATGAAAATCAGGGTCGCCCTGCAAACCCCGCTCAGGGTGAAGATCGAAAACGAGATCAAAGCGGACCTGCCTTTTCACGTCCTGGCAAGGGCCATGCTCAGAAGAATGTCCTCCCTGTGCAACACCTGGGGGCACGGCGAACCGGACCTGGATTACAGGGGCCTCATCCGGAGGGCCGGACATGTGCGGGTGATTGAGAACCGGCTTCGGTGGTTTGACTGGCGCAGGTATTCCAACCGGCAGGAGCGCAGGATGTTCATGGGCGGGATGCTGGGTTCGATCGTGTATGCGGGAAACCTGGGAGAATTTCTTCCGCTTCTTGATTTCTGCGAAAAGGTCCACCTGGGAAAGAACACGTCCTTCGGGCTGGGAAAGATCAGGGTGCGGGATGCGGGTTGACCCGCCGTTTTCGAGGGGATTCGGGTTCGTGAGAACCGGCCGCAAGCAGGGGGCAGTCTGCCACGCGAAGGTGAACGATCTGACTTCTGAAGGCCGGACTTCCCGTTTGAGGGCAGTTTTTTCAAAAAAACATCCCACTGTGTCCGTATTTGACACAGTCGTGTGGTACAGGGGGCGGAAAGGGAATGAAGACCGCCACCCGTTCGCTGCGCACACTGGACACACACAGAGACCTTTGAAAAATGACCGATTTTGTGCAAAA